>SCQV01000126.1 GCA_004299085.1 Chitinophagaceae bacterium
AAAAACCACCCGATGTAAGTCATATCCAAATTCCTCCGGTTCACGTTCAGCGTTTTGACCGGGAGTTTATGCAAATAGACAGCAACCATGTTTTAGAGGGCCTTGCTCAAATGAAGGAAAAATATCCCGTCTTCATACCGGTATATCTTGTAAATATCATGAATTTCGGGCCTTTTTCAGATACGAGCAATATTTTAAAAACAGAAGTCCGTTCGTTTATTACTGCGGTGGATGTCCGGAGATTGCAGGATACCATTGACAGGCATTTTCCTTCCATGACCCAATATGAAAAGGAGTTACAGCAAGGATTCCGGTATATAAAATATTATTTTCCCGCATTTAAACCTCCCAAAATATTGGCCTTCGAATCAGGCCTGGCCAATTATGGCGCCATCACGGCCGATTCAATTTTGGGAATCGGCCTGGATATGTTTCTTGGCCCGGATTTTATTCCTTATACTAAAGTTTCCAATCCTTATCCTGATTATATGCTGAGGCAGTTTTCTGCAGAATTTATTCCGGCAGATTGTTTTAAAGTATTGGAACAACAAATGTTCCCTTTGTCACAGCGTGGCACTTTGTTGGATCAAATGGTGGCTTTTGGAAAACAATTGTATTTTTTAGATAAAGTAATGCCTGATGCACCGGACAGCATTAAAATCGGTTTTACACAGTTTCAATTAAATTGGTGTAAAAAGAATGAGCAATTTATCTGGCAATATTTTGTGCAGAACAATATACTCTACACCCATGATATGCAAGAGATATTGCATTATATCGGTCCGGGGCCAAATACGCGTGGCATGCCTTCGGTTTCTCCCGGAAATATCGGTAGTTGGGTTGGCTGGCAGATAATCAGAAAATATATGAATGGGCATCCGGGAACTACATTGGCTCAACTGATGCATCTGGATAATTCGCAACAAATACTTTCAGAGGCGCATTATAATCCCCACTGATACCGGGTGCATAACAGAATGTCGCATTTGTTTGTCTTCCTGGGGCGGTGAGGACAGCGCCCACAGCAACCGCTTTGGTTGGCGTCCCCGCCAACCGGCGACATTTTGGTATGCACCACTGATACCAAACCCTCAAATTAGTGTAAATTTGCAGGTTAAATGGATATAGTGGAAAATAGACCTGCAAAAAAGAAAATTTTTGATTTTTCTCTGCTAAGACGGGTATTCAGCTATGCTTCACCTTACAGTAAACAATTTTATCTGAGTGTTGCATTGGCTATATTACTCGCTGTGGTGGCTCCTGTACGTCCTTATCTGATACAGGTAACAGTAGATAAATACATTGGAAGCAGCCTGATCAGGATGGTGGTGTATATTACCATTTTTCAAATTGGCATACTGCTTATAGAAACTTTTATAAGTTTTAGCTTTACATACATTACGAGCTGGCTTGGGCAGGCCGTAATCAAGGATTTACGGATGGATGTTTACAAAAAAGTAATCAGGCAAAACCTTCGTTTTTTTGATCGCACTCCGATTGGAACGCTTACTACCAGAACCATTAATGACATTGAAGCTATCAATGACATTTTTTCAGAGGGGTTAATCTCCATTATCTCAGACCTGCTGATGATCCTTGCCATTTTGGCTGTCATGCTTTGGATAGACTGGAGGCTTACATTAATCAGCTTGTCTGCATTTCCTATTCTCATTTTTGCCACGTATATTTTTAAAGAAAGCGTTAATAAGGCTTTTTTTAAAGTGCGCAATGCCATTGCAGCCTTAAATGCTTTTGTACAGGAACATCTCACGGGTATGTTTGTCGTTCAGGCTTTTGCAGCGGAAAAAAGAGAATATAAAAAATTCAGGACCATCAACTATGGCCTTAGGAAGGCAAACATAGAAGGCATCTTTGCTTATTCTGTATTTTATCCCGTGGTGGAAATTATCTCGGCATTGTCCATCGGATTATTGGTTTGGTATGGGGCGGTTCAGGCATTACATTATCATGGAACTTTCGGTATGATCATCGGCTTTGTGCTATACATCAATATGCTGTTTCGTCCCTTGAGAAATCTGGCGGATAAGTTTAATACGCTGCAAATGGGTATGGTGGCAAGTGAACGTGTTTTCAACATATTAGACAGCACCGATTTTATGCCGGATAACGGAAAATTTTCACCGCCTGTTATGGCAGGAAAAATTGCCTTCGATCAGGTGTGGTTTGCATATAAAGACGATCAGTATGTCTTAAAGGATGTTTCTTTTCAGGTGAATGCCGGCGACACACTGGCAATTGTCGGACACACCGGCTCAGGGAAAACTACCATTATCAGTATTCTGAACAGGTTATATGAAATTAATAAAGGCAGCATAAAAATAGACGGGACGGATATCAGAGATTATACCCTGGACTCTTTACGCAGTAAAATCGGGGTCGTGCTGCAGGATGTATTTTTATTTTCTGGTTCTATCATGGAAAATATTACCCTTCGTAATGAAAATATTACACGCAAACAAGTGGAAGATGCCGCGAAAATGATTGAAATGCATGATTTCATTATGCAATTACCCGGTGGATATGATTTCAATGTAATGGAACGGGGAGGCATGCTGTCTATGGGACAGCGGCAACTGATATCCTTCATTCGTGCTTTGTTATATGATCCTTCCATTTTAATCCTGGATGAAGCCACTTCGTCTATTGATACCGAATCAGAACAACTTATCCAACAAGCTACGGACAAGCTCATTCATAACAGAACGGCTATTGTAATCGCACACCGTTTGTCCACTATCAATAAAGCCAACCAGATTATTGT
>SCQV01000008.1 GCA_004299085.1 Chitinophagaceae bacterium
AAATCCAATCTTATTTTCCGTTTAACGCTCCATTTCGCAAATTTCTTAACGTCATTTTCCTAAGGTCGTTTTGGCAATGCCATGATTTCCTGATTAACGAGAACTAAGCACCTAATTCAAAAAATATATTACGGGAATAGTGAATAATAACGACTCTCACCTGCCTACCGGACAGGCAGGTTTATATGCTATTTATGCTAATCCAGAGCATGTTCATTGGTTGGCTTCAAGGTCTCCGGGCTTAGCAGAAGAGACATTGGCATCCATAGTAGCAGAAAGTTCCGAACGTTTTATAAGTCAGAACAAATTGTGCATTGGCCCGTTTGCATGTCTCGCCTGAGGCGAGATTCGGCTTTTTCGGTGTCGAAATCTGATGTGGATAGGGTATGTAAATATATCCTTCATCAACCTGAACATCATAAGAAGATGAGCTTTGCGGAGGAGTATGAAAAATTCATTCACTTTTATCAAAAGACCCTGTATCCGTCTGAAAGAAACCAACGAAAATAAGGTTATATGTAGAGATCGGTTGGCTATCGGTTATGCTACTAAGGTCGGATCCTGTTTACAAAGCCTTTTCGTATAAATGAATAGCAAAGGCTCTCTTTCCTTAACGGTAGCCGGTACAATTATGAACGTATTCATACATACGATCTCAAAATATGATTAAGAAAATAATGCCTGAAATCTTTTATCTTTACTTTGGATTGCTCAGGCAGCCATTCCTGCAATAATTCCTAAATCTTATTTATAAAAATGGTTTCTTTAAAAACGACATTTTTGCGAACCGCTGTCATTTTATTAATAGCTTTTCCATTGACACGACCTGTTCATGCGCAGGGCATTCCATTATCAACTAAAGATTTCAATCATCTCCTGCGAATTCCTAAACACTATACTGTTTTTAAAACCAATGAAAAAATAGTGATTGATGGGAAAGACGATGAGAAAGCATGGGCTGAAGCTCCGTGGACTGATTGGTTTACAGATATAGTCACCGGAGAAAAAAGTCCTTTCATGGGCAAAACACGATGTAAAATGTTATGGGATGGCCATTACCTGTATGTGTATGCGCAAATGCAGGAAACAGATATTCATGCCACTTTCAAAATTCATGATAAGCCGGTTTTCACCGATAACGCTTTTGAGATGTACCTGAATCCTGACGGAAGCACCCATCACTATTTTGAATTTCAGATAAATGCTTACGGCACCACGTGTGATTTGTTTTTACCAAAGCCATATCGTAACGGCGGTATGCCATTATATAGTTGGGATTACAAAGGATTAAAGAAGGCAGTTTATATGGATGGTACGCTCAATAACCCCACTGATACCGATAAGTATTGGAGCATAGAATTAGCTGTTCCATTTTCTTCTGTAGTGATGGGTGATAAACCATTTCCGAAAGCAGGAACTATCTGGCGCATGAATCTTTCCAGAGTTGAATGGCCGGTAACAATAAAAGACGGACATTATGTTCTCCGGACAAAGGGAGAAATAGACTGGAATGCAGGACATTACACAACATGGTCTCCGCAAGGCATAGTCAATTTACATTATCCTGAGAGATGGGGCTATATCATGTTTTCAGATAAAAAAGATACCACAGATTTTCTTTCAAATAAAGATGAAAAGATAAAGCTGATCCTTTGGAAATATTATTATCTACAACAGATATATAACTCGCAACATAGCCATTATGCTGCTTCCGTTGATCAACTCAAGCAGGCTTTTCTGCAAGAGGCCGGAATCGAAGACAGCCGGTTGCAAATGGAAGCTACTCCACACCAGTTTTGGATGGAGTGTTATCTCCCTGTTGCTAAGGAATATATGTCTGTGAATGAAGAAGGGAATTTGCAAGAGCATCTCCAACCATAGGTTTACCGGACTAAAAGGCGGAAAAAATAGAACCTGCCTATGCCGGCAGGCGCGGATTATCATGATCCGTTATGATTTTCACTGAATTCAATCATATTCAAGTAACCTGATAATGAGCATGAAGGGTAATCTGCGATCATTCTAATAAATCATAAACATCTGCGTTCCTGTCATTCCTTACTGCCCGACTGACACTGCCAGCATATACCAGGCTGCGTGTGGAAGCCATTGTTCTTCCCATCGCCAATCGTCATCGTGGCCTGTAACAGAGAATGGAATTTCATAAGCAATGCCCTGTTGATTATCCATTCCGGAGGTGATGCCGTTAACAATAGCGCCGGGAGCAGAAGTGTATTGCCAGGTCCCGCGAAAATCATATTGAGGATTATTATAACCACTTCCAATCAGCATACAAGAGTTATAGGGATTTAATCCCAGTATCCAGTTCAATTGATTCCATGCATAATCTTCCAGTGCAGCCGAGAATTTCGGGTCACTTTGTTTAAAACGGGATGCAGTCATTCTTGCCGCCGTAGCCAGTGAGGCCAATCGCGCATTTTCACCCTGCCACCAGAAGCCTGTTTCTGTATTGTGTGGGAAAAAGAACGCGCTGTACCGGTTGCCGGTCGTATCCTGCACTAACTGCCTTGCATATCCGAATGGATTAGTTACCTGGGCAGTGATATTCAAATAAAACTGCATTGACTTTTTTACCACATCCAAAATCTTTTCCTTTGTAGCGGCATCCGCTATATCATCATAATCCAATAAGCTGACCACAGGCATTCCGGCATCTGAAGGATTGAAAAACGGACGGTTGCCTGCATCGGCACGCCAATAGTTCTTATAATCTTTCCAGGTTGTCAACCGGTTCATCAAGCTGTCTGCCCATGCTGAGGCATCTTGCAGATAAGCGGGCTTATGGCTCGCTTTGTATAACTCAGAAGCGGCTAATAAAGCACAATAATCATCTATAATATTATTCTTGCCGTCATTGGTTACTTTATCATTATTTTTTTGTAAAAAATTATAAGCATCTTCAGCGGCTGTGAGGTAATCTTTTTGCGAAAAATCACCTGAAACATCAAAAGTGGAGGCTAATGCCAAAGCAGCAATAGCTACGCCGCCGCCTGCCCGAAAGCTGGCTATCTCCGGTTTTAAATCTTTCAGATTCTTAGTGAGGTCATCTTGCGGGTGAAAAACGTGATGAAGCTGCTTAAAAACAGAATCGGGAATAACGACTGAAAGACTCCTGTCTTTGGCTAATTTACCTATTCCGGGGGCATCAATAGAAACATAAAAAGAACTGCCGGGGATATGCATTCTTACTAAAAAATCGGCGCCAAACATCCCTTCATCAATCAGCCTTCTTTCATATTGGCTGAAGTTTATATTATCCCTTTTTTGAAGCTCTTCATAAGATTTTAATGAGGTCCATGCTACTAAAGGCACTTGTTGCGTATTAAAATAAGTAGTCCTGCTCAACTGGGTGAAATGAATACCATAATCGCCGGTGGCGTCATACCAGCCACCGCTTACGTTAATGATTTTGTTGGTTCCGGGAACAGGTAAATGGCTGTCCGCCTGTTCAAAAAGACCGGAGCAACGTTGTCCTTTAAAATAATAAATGACATTGGATAAGGTATAACGTGCCAACACATTTTTGGCAATTTTGAACGGAAGAGAATAAGCAATTCCATTCTTTGCATTTACTCTGATAAAATAATTTCCCGGCGTGGTGAAATCAGAAAAATCCATCGTCCAGAATTTCCAATGATTCCATTGATTTACTCCGCCCTTGTATATCACTTTCCCCTGATATACTGTGCTGTCATTTTTTACATTCAGCAACTCGAAGGAGGTAAAATTCATACGGGAATCTGCAGAAATGATGGCTTGCTTATAGGAAGCGCTGTCATAGCCTACCTGATTGGTTAATACTTTTACTCCGGGGAGCAAATGAGTGCCATTTTGCTGACAGGAAAATATAAGGATAGCGATTAACGCCAACAATCCTGAGGTTGCTTTTTTCATGTGGTTCATTTTTAGCATTTAAGTTGGCATAAAAATAATGGTTGGCAATGGATTTCGCAAGGGGAAAATTCTTTAAAAAGACTCCATGTTCAATGAAGCCACCGTTGAGTATTGATAATTGAACATTGAAAGTTTCTTTAAAAATACTCAATGATCAACACTCAATGCTCCATGTTCAATGAGGCCACTGTTGAGTGTTGATAATTGAGCATTGAGTATTGAAAGTTTCCTTTAAAATACTCAATGATCAACAGACAACGCTCAATATTCAACAAAGTCACCGTTGAGTATTGATAATTCAATGCCGTTTAGTTAAGCGGTTGGCGGGACGGACAACCGCAGCAGATGCCAATGTTGGCGTCCTCGCCAACATTCTAAATAATGTTAACTAAACGGCATTGATTGATAATTGCCCAAAGGGCTCCTTTGGAGAACATTGAACATTGAACATTGAATATTGAGTATTGAAAGTTTCCTTTAAAATACTCAATGATCAACAGACAATGCTCAATGTTCAACGAAGCCGCCATTGAGTATTGATAATTGAGCATTCAATGTCATTTAGTTAAGATTAAAAAAACGAAATTGTCATGGTGAGTGAAATCGAACCATAGCGCTGTTGATAACACCCTTCGACTACGCTGCCAATGACACATCCCTTGAATCGTTGATAATCAATTACATTAAACATTAAATTTTTCTCTTTCATTTTTATGTTCTTTTGGCTTGAACCAAAAGAACCATCTCGTCTAAGCCGAGACAAAAAAAGTTCAAGGCTCCATAAAAAATTGCTAAAAATTTAAGCGGATGGCTAAAATGAAATAAGCTCAATCTTTTGCATATCGCCGAGCAGTTGGGGGACTTACTAACATTATTCCAAACAT
>SCQV01000127.1 GCA_004299085.1 Chitinophagaceae bacterium
GATCTCTGATGTATGATCTGCAATCTCCGATCTCTGATTTGATGGTCGCTGATTTATGAGAGTTAATTGAATGATTTATAGTCATCCTATTTCGATATTCAATATTCATACACTATGTCTTCTGCTCAAAAGACGACTGATAAACTTTCTTTGCAGCCTCATATCCATCCTGAATATGGCTGTCAATCTTGTATCTGCTGAAATCAAGTGCATCGCCCAAATCATGAGAAGGTTCTATCAAAATACTTTTATACTTTTTGAAAAATGTCCCATCAGCTTTTTTAATGCTCACGCCTTCCGGCAACTGGCGGATAATATCATTGATGTGTAAAAATTCGCGAATATCCTGTCGAAAAATCTGATTAATCGTAATTTCAGTCAACGCCCGGGCTGCAATCTTAATCATGTTTTTTGCCGGATCGGGATAGGGTTTAAAATCCAGGGCATTGCAATTGATAATCACCACCTCGTCCGGATTAAAATCAATTACATCACCCAATGGACTGACGTTTCTAATCCCGCCATCCACCAACTGCCGGAAAGGAATACCTTCCTTGTTACGGATTTCTTTTACCGGCGGCCATATTACCGGCATGGAAGAGGATGCCAGAATTCCGTGCCTGAACTGATCTTCATCGTCGAAGTCATGCGTATGAAAAGTATAATACAATCCCGAATCTAATGATACCGACCCAAACATAAAATCACAATGCACCTGATCCACCTCCTTCAGAGATATATTTTTATAAATCAAATCCTGCAGAGGCTTATTGTTCATCACGCCCAGCTTATGTGTCAATAATCTCCAAAAGATTCTTATGATATGCAGATTTCCTTTATAAATATCATTCGTGGTGATATTTTCCCACAACTGGGTAAGCTCTGTAAAATGGTTTTGTGCCAGCATCACCCCATTCAGCGCTCCAACCGAAACCCCCGAAATAATATTAAAATAATGCGCAGGCGGTTCTCCTTGCATCTCATGATCAAAAAGGTAACGCAAAGCGCCATATTGAAATGCCCCTTTTGAGCCGCCGCCACTAAGTACTAATGCTCTCTTCATTTAACAGATTATCTCTCTATTACTTATATACGATTTAAACAGGATTTAGTTCTAAATTTGGCCTGTTTAAAATAATGAAATTAATGACTTTTGAAACACGTTTTGCATTAAAATATATCCGGTATTTTCTCCAATCTGATACGGCTCATGCAGTTCATTCACCTTTCGTTTTCTCATTTATAGAGGAGATACTGCATGACAAGCGTACTTTTTACTCATTTAAAGCTATTGAAAAAATAAGACAGGCGCTGCTTTCAGACAATCACCCGATTAAAATTACCGATATGGGTGCAGGTTCTTCTTTGCAGAAACCTGCTGAAAGACGTGTTTGCGATATTGCACGTTCGGCAGCTAAATCATCTAAGTATTGTAAACTCTTATTCCGGTTAGTAAATTATTTTCAGCCCGAAACTATTTTAGAATTAGGAACTTCTTTAGGAATATCTGCCGCTTATATGGCTTCTGCCCATTCAAATGCACGATTATTTACGCTCGAAGGATCAGATACCGTCGCTGAAATAGCTTCCGAAACTTTTCAACAATTAAATCTCGATCATTCCCAGATCATTATTGGGAATTTTGATGATACGCTTGCTCCGGTTCTGATGCAAATTCCGAAGCTGGATATGGCTTTTATTGATGGTAATCATCGTAAAGAGCCGACTCTTCGCTATTTTTCGCAATGCCTCACAAAAGCGCACAATGACACGATATTGATATTTGATGATATTCACTGGACTGAAGACATGGAAGAGGCATGGGAGACTATCAAAGCAAATTCTGCCGTAACTTTGACGATTGATTTGTTCTTTTTGGGATTGGTTTTTTTAAAAAAGGAATTCAAAGAGAAACAACATTTTGTATTGAGATACTAAAGCCAAATCTCTGATCTCTGATCTATGATCTCTGATCTATGATTTATGATCTTTGGGCTTTGGGCTTTAATCTAATTCTAATTTTTAAAAAAAATGTCAAACACTATCAATTTAGCTATTCAGGTTTTGCCAAAAGTGAAAGATGGCAATACGTATGCCGTTGTGGATAAAGCCATTGAAGTAATCCAAAAATCAGGCGTAAAATACCGGGTTTGTCCTTTTGAAACAGTCATGGAAGGGACTTATGAAAAGCTGCTGCAAATCGTGGATGAAGCGCAAAAAGCCTGTTTTGAGGCCGGCGCAGAAGAGGTGCTGGTCAATATTAAAATCCAACGGAGACCGGATGCCGATGTGACTATAGAAGAAAAAACCGGCAAATACGACAGATAAGGCCATCGAGAACGGCTGCTTTTTCTTACTTTTGCGCCCTTAATCACGTTTTTATGGTCAAGAAATTATTTGTAAAATACAGGCTCTACTTAGGAGTTTTACTGCTGATAATCAGTGTTATTTTCACTTTTACCAACGGTATCGGGCTTGCCTGGATTTTTTATCTGATAGGTATTATTCTTGTTTTTTTACACTTTTTTATCGGCCCGCTCAGCCTTGCCCAGGAATATCTGGAAGACGCTGATCTGGAAGGCGCTCAGAAAATACTGGATAAAGTGAGATTTCCCGGCCTGTTATATAAGCCGATACGTTCTACTTATTATTTCTTGAAATCCATCATTTCCAGTACGAATCAGGATTTGGACGCAGCGGAATCCGCCATGAAAAAGAGTGTTTCGCTGGGAACACCCATGAAAGAAGTGCAGGCACAATCTTACTTTCAGTTAGGAACTATTTCCTATCAAAAAAGCAAGCTGAAAGATGCTGAAAGCTATCTGAAGAAGGCCATCAACGCCGGACTGCCTGATAATGAAAGCAAGGCTGCCGCTTATTTACAGTTAGCCTCCATCGCCATGAACCGTCGAGATTTCAAAAACGTAAGGCGTTATCACAAAATGGCCAAGGAACAACGGCCTAAAACTAAGGAAGTGGTGGACCAACTGAAACAGTTGGATAAATACATTCCGAGAATGCCGGGGTAAAAGGATTGTTTCAAGGTTTTCTTGTCGGAGAATACCCTATCTTTCCTCCCTTTTTTACAGACGTTACCAATTCCAAGCATGGAAAATGACAGCATTTTACTGCGGCAATTCCACCAACCTGAAACCAGGGAAGCGGCCTTTACGGCCATTATGAAAAAATATCAGGAGCGGCTTTACTGGCATATTCGCCGGATGGTCATTGACCACGACGATGCAGATGACATTCTCCAGAACGTATTTATCAAAGTCTGGAATCACCTGGATGATTTCCAGGAAAATGCCCAGCTTTATACTTGGCTATACCGCATTGCCACCAACGAATGCCTTACCTTTTTAGAACAGCAAAAAAAGCGTAATATTATATCGTTGAATGAGGTAGAAACGGGGTTGGAAAATAAATTGAAAGCGGAATCCAATTATGACGCCCGGAAATTAGAGTGGAAGCTGCAGGAAGCCATATTACAACTGCCTGAAAAGCAGCGAATAGTATTTAATTTACGCTATTATGATGAAATGCCTTACGAGGAAATGAGCCGGGTACTGGAAACTTCGGAAGGAGCGCTGAAAGCCTCCTATCACCATGCAGTTCAGAAGATTGCAGCGTATATAAAAGCTCAGGGAGATTCATTGACCTGAGTATTAAACTTTTGATTATTGAAGATGTCTAAAGACTACCATGTTTGTTAATAAAAACATATTAAAAGAATTGGAAGAAATCACGCCCGGATTCAAATGGCCTGAAAACCAAGCCGGTTTTGAGGTTCCTGACGGATATTTTCAACGGTTTCCGGATACGGTTTTGAACAAAATCACTAACAGCGACTTAGAAAAATGGCCGGTTTTTTTGAACAGGGACCGCTTCGTTGCCCCAGCCGGATATTTCGAAAGCCTGCCCGATAAGGTCTTAAGCAAAATAAAAGGGGACCACGAAGAAACTTCTGTCGTAAGGCTGCCCCGGAAGCACCGGAATTGGCAAAATTGGGTTGCCGCCGCGGTTATTGCAGCCTTTGTGGCGCTTGGCGGGTTGATATGGCTTACACCGCATCCAT
>SCQV01000128.1 GCA_004299085.1 Chitinophagaceae bacterium
CTGAAAATAAGGATGATCACTTTCCTTCAAAAATCCCATTTCAAAAAGGTCTGTGAAACGTTCATTGTCTTCAACACCCAAATCTGCCAGGATGTCACTTTTTATACGCATTACTTTACCTAATGGAATATCGCTTGAAAAAGCACCTGCAATACCTGCCTGAACAGCGAAATCAACCGGATAACCGGATAAACATTTTCCTATAGAATAGACAGCCGCAACACCACCGATGCCCGTAATGCATATTTTAATATGGAGAGCATCCTTTTTGTAACTACTCTCCTCTTTATCCACTCTGTATAATTGAAGATATTGCCGGAGAGGGGCAATTTCGTTGGAAGTAGCGGCAGCAATCAATAAGTTCATCATGCAAAAATGCTAACTTTGCATAAACTTTTTCTAAAAAAATGATTTATCTTACAAGAAAAGAGCATTTCAATGCAGCGCATAAGCTGTATAACTCAAAATGGAGTAAAGAAAAGAATGAAGCAGTTTTTGGGAAATGTGCCAATGAAAACTGGCACGGTCACAATTATACGCTGTATGTGACAGTGAAAGGGGAAGTGGGAGAAGAGACCGGTTATGTATGCGATGCCAAGAAGCTGAGCCTTATTATTAATGACAAGGTGCTGGAAAAGGTTGACCATCGCAATCTTAACTTAGACGTAGATTTCATGAAAGGAAAGATATGCTCTACAGAAAACCTCGCTATTGGTATTTGGGAGCAATTAGCGCCTCATATTAAAGAAGTTAAATTACATTGTGTGAAGCTGTATGAAACAGAACGTATATATGTGGAATATTTTGGAAAATAATAATACTGAAATTTAAAATGATGCCATATAAACAAATAGATCAATTTGAAGATGAGATCACCTCTGATCTCATGGAAAATTACAGAAACGTTGTCCGGCTTTTGGGGGAGAATCCCGACCGGGACGGACTGCAAAAAACACCGGAAAGAATGGCGCAGTCTATGCAATTCCTCACACAGGGATATCATACGGATGCCCATGCTATATTGAGAGCCGCCAGGTTCAAAGAGGCCTATAGCGAAATGGTCATTGTAAAAGACATTGAGCTATATTCTTTGTGTGAGCACCATTTGCTGCCTTTTTTTGGTAAGGCTCACGTGGCCTATATTCCAAATGGATACATTACCGGATTAAGCAAGCTGGCCAGAGTGGTAGATTGCTATGCCCGGCGGTTGCAGGTACAAGAGAGACTGACTAACCAGATATTAAATGCCATTAATGATACACTCCATCCGCAGGGGGTCGCTGTAGTCATCGAGGCTCAGCATCTTTGTATGATGATGCGCGGGGTACAAAAGCAAAACTCTATTACAACTACCTCTGCTTTTTGCGGCCAGTTTAAGGAAGAACCCACACGAAGTGAATTTATCAGACTGATTGGCGCTGATCTTATTCGTAAATAAGCATAAAAAAGCCTCCCTATTCAGGAGGCTTTTATTTCTTTCAAAGCACGGGCTTATTTGTTACCACCTGTGGAATCTTGCTTAGCTTCCTTGTGGGCTTTTTTGCCAGCTTTCTTGTGGTGCTTTGCATGCTTTTTAGCCTTTTTCTCATGCTTTACCTGTTCGGTTTTTGTCTGAGTCTGCTGTTGAGCAGGAGCCTGTGCAAAGGCTGCAGTTCCCATCAATGCGACGAGCACAACTGCGATTAACATCTTTTTCATTAAGGTTGTTTTTTAAAAATGAATTAATTAAATTGGTATGGTTATTAAGCCAAAAGTATGCCAGAGGCCCGGTTTTTTTGCCTTTCGCAGTTAAAGTTTGGTTATCGTAACCGTTTCCGGAATCTTAAAGAAACTATGAGTAATCTCGGTGTCATTTAATACATTTGAACAGAAATAGCCGCTCATGAAATTCCCGCAAAAAAATTTTTCCAATACGCTTATTTTATTAGTAATTACAGGAATGAGCGTATTGGCTTCCTGTAAAAAGCACTCGGGGGTAAAGCCACAACCTCCTTCCGGTAAAGATACTTTTGGTATAAGTACCGGCACCGATGAAGATTCGCTTAAATACCTGATGTACAACATCATGCAGAAAAGCTTTGTAAACGGTGGCCGTGATACAAGCTATGATCTTCCAACTTATTACTGGTACAATCAGGTTCCCTCTTTAAATCCTTTTAGTACGAGGTATGCCAACGCAGACAGCCTCCTTTCTATTATCAAGACTTACCCAAAATGGAACGGGCAGACGGTTGACCGCTACAGCTTTCTTGACCGTACCAGACAAATAGCCGGACAGATACAAAATGGTATTGTGGACGGGAATTTTATGGGACTTGGCAATAAAGGCAGCTTTGGGCTTGAAATAACCTATGTGGCCGATGATCAAAATAACAGTCATTTGGTGGTTTTATATGCCGATAAAAACTCTCCGGCAGGTCAGCAAGGGATTCAACGCGGTTGGGAAATTACTTCCGTTAATGGAAACAGTAATATTGCTTACGATGGCCCAACCGGCCCAAACGTGACGAGAATTGAAAATGCTGTTTACAATTCGGATGCTGTAACGCTGACATTTTTGGAATCGAAGGGCTCTTCTGTCACGGTTACCTTACAGGCAGCTCAGTATGATATTAACCCCATCTTGTTTGATACTATTTATGTAAAAAGCAACAAGAAAATCGGGTATTTCGTGTTTTATATTTTTCCCAGTGTGGAAGATAACAATGGCGCCCCGACCCATACCAAAACTATATTGGATAACGAATTTAACAAGCTTTCAGCAGCAGGGATCAATGATCTGATTGTGGATTTAAGATATAATGAAGGCGGCGCCGTAACCACTGCAGAATATCTTGACAGCGCTATTGCACCTGCATCTGCCCGGGGTAGAGTGATGTATCAATATACTTATAATGACAAGCTGACGCAGGTGGCTTCTCAGTTGGGACTGGAAAATCGGGTACTTTTTCCCGGCGGAGGAAGCCTGCATTTAGATCATGTGTTTTTTATCGTGAGCAGAAGTACGGCCTCAGCCAGTGAGCTTACGTTGAACAATCTGAAACCCTACATGGATGTAAAATTGGTAGGTGATACCACTTTTGGGAAACCGGCCGGATTTATTGATTTTACTATTAACGATTATGACAACGGCAGTAAAAAATATCTCGCTGATTTATATGCCATTGATTTTACCACCAAAAATGCGAACGGTGTGGGAGATTATTTTAATGGTATTCCGCCCGATGCTGAAGCTACAGATTTTGTAAGTTTTCCCTGGGGAGATCCGGGAGATGATAACCTGATTAAAATATTTAATTATATATCCACCGGTAGCTTTTTAAGAACCTATTCACAGCAAAGACTGGCACAAAGGCCTAATCTACTTCGGGTTTCTCCGGAATTTTCTGTAAAATCAAACCGGTTCAACGGGATGATTGATTACCGGCTAAGCAGGCAGTTCGAAAATGGATTAAACAGGTTGAAGAAGAAGAAATGAGAAGGCGTATCTTTTTGATGTCTGATACACTCCTCCGCCCAATCAAAGCGCAGGACAAAAGGAGGAT
>SCQV01000129.1 GCA_004299085.1 Chitinophagaceae bacterium
CTCGGTCAGGGACATCTTGCGCCTGGCAAGCATCACATCTAAGTTGACAACAATCGGCATTCCTCAAATAGTTAATTTTTGCTCCTCCTGCATGGAAAATCCAGTCTTAAAAACCTGAGCAAATAAAACAATCAAAAAACCGGTAAAAAAAAGAGTAAAGCTGAAATCGTAACTAATTGATATTATTGCATTCATATTGCCCACATAATGAGGTATATTGGATGAACCCCAGATGGTCACTTCACTGAATATCCATTTGTCACAAATCCACTCTAATAAAAGTTTGAATATCTGATAAAGCATGAGTGTTAATCCGATATAACTTACGCTGGAGAAGTTCTTTCGATTAAACAACTCTCCCTTTCTGAATGAAGACAAAATTTTTAATAGAAAAAAGGCTATTACCAATCCAGAAAAGAGATTTATATAGATAAATAATGAAAGTATTAAATTCTTCCGGGATGAAGAAGAACGGATAGAGGCTTCTGCATTTATTTTTGAAGGCGGAATAAAGGTAATAGTCTTATCAAGAAAACCTTCATGAATGGAGTTGCCCTTAGATCGGTTTGACGGATAATAAATATTTATCAAATTCTCGATGGTATCATCACGCAAATAAGGAACATGGCTCTTCCCGAAAATAGCAGATAACTGTTTTTTATACATTGAATCTTCCAATTGGATGTTGAAGTTATTCGAAAAAGAACTGTTGTCCTGATAAGTTCGAATCGTACTATCCACCTTTGCTTTAATAAATACCTGCCTTTTAGGTATGTTCAAATTTACTGAAACCGGAATCAGATAACCATTGGCTGGAGTGAAAATACCAAAGGATGATCCTGTTTTTTTATTTTCAACATAGGGCTTAAATGAGAATAATTGCGAAGAAAGCATTACAATTAAAACAACTACCACCAGAATAGAATAAAGTTGTATTACTCTATAGACAATTAGTAGAAATAGATTCTTCCTTCCAAGCTTACTCTTACCGCCGTAAATCCGAACAGCGCCGGTAATTAGCAATACTATACCAAGTATTACTATTAAAAATATCAGGAGAGTGTACCAATAAAGAAAGAATGGCATTGAAAGGTAAAATAGGTTCATCATGACCTTTAATATTAAAATATAAGTACAAGAAATTTTATCTAACAAAAGTAATATTTTATCTATCAATTAGCAAGATATATTTATTGATAATCAATAATAATATATTTATTATCAATGGATGCTTAAAGGGCTCATTTTTTTTAGACAGGCTCTTCATCATTAATTTTTTTACCTTCATCACAAAATTTTAACGATGTCAGATATCATTTCTACTTTCTCAGCGCAGATTAAAAACGGGTACACTTTCAAAGGGAAATCCATCAAGATTGGCGGCGCCATGCTGGATAAAAATGTAGTGCCTGGTTTGGACATAAACCTGCCTTTAAAAACCTTGAATCGTCATGGACTCATTTCAGGAGCTACCGGAACGGGAAAAACAAAAACGCTACAGCTTATTTCCGAAGGGCTGAGTGATGCCGGTGTACCCGTTTTATTGATGGATATCAAAGGTGATTTGAGCGGAATAGCCGCACCTGCAGAGCCCAATGATAAAATTAATCAACGAAGTAAATTGATTGGAGTGGATTTTAAACCGGAAGGTTATCCGGTAGAGTTATTAAGTTTAAGTAATCAACCCGGCGTACGGTTGCGTGCCACGGTAACCGAGTTTGGTCCGGTATTGTTGGCTAAAATGTTGGGACTGAATGATACACAGGAAGGGCTATTGGCCATGCTGTTTAAATATTGCGATGACAATCATCTGCCCCTTGTGGATTTGAAAGATTTAAAAGAAGTTTTAAAATTCGCTTCCGGTGAAGGAAAGGACGAACTCAGCAAAGAATACGGACATATTTCATCCGCCACAACGGGTACTATTCTTCGTCTCATTATTGAATTGGAGCAACAGGGAGCCGATTTGTTTTTTGGTGAAAAATCATTTGATGTAAACGATTTAATGAGTACTTCCTCCGATGGACGCGGAATGGTATCCATCGTAAGATTAACGGATATTCAGGACAGGCCGAAACTATTTTCCACCTTTATGCTCAGCCTGTTGTCGGAATTATATGCCGCGTTGCCTGAAGTGGGCGATCCTGACCAACCCAAATTAGTGCTGTTCATGGATGAAGCACATTTGATTTTTCAGGAAGCCAGCCATGTTTTATTGCAAAAGATTGAAACGATTGTCAAGCTGATTCGATCCAAAGGAGTGGGAATCTTTTTTTGCACCCAAAATCCAACAGATATTCCCGCATCTGTTTTGAGCCAGCTTGGATTGAAAGTGCTGCATGCACTCCGGGCGTTCACTGCCAAAGACCGGCAGGCTATAAAGCAAACTGCGGAAAACTATCCTTTAAGTGATTTTTATAAGACAGATGAGATCATTACCCAACTCGGCATTGGTGAAGTGCTGATAACTTTGCTGGATGAAAAAGGAATTCCTGCACCTTTAGTTCATGCCATGCTTTGTGCGCCGCGATCCAGAATGGATATACTGTCGGACGCAGAAATAAAGTTGCTGGTTGATAAATCTTCTTTAGTCAGAATCTATAACCAGGAAATAGATGAAAGAAGCGCTTATGAAATTTTACAGGAGAAAATGCAGCCAAATGCTCAACCTGCAAAAGCGGTTGCTTCATCACCAAAAGAGCAGCCTTCTATTTTGGGAGAATTTTTGCATAGTTCTGTAGGAAAGCAAATGAGCAGAACGGCTACTTCGGTCATAGTGCGGAGCTTGTTAGGAACATTGATGAAAAGATTGAAATAATGCCTGAGAGCCTGTTTTGAAAAATAGTTGCATGAGTAAAAAGGCAAGTATATCTGTGAAGATGTCCAAGTATTATATTTCGTATCTTTG
>SCQV01000130.1 GCA_004299085.1 Chitinophagaceae bacterium
GTCTTCTATCTGCATTGCCGGAACTACAAACCTATTCGAATTACTACTATGAACTGTCGCCTGCAAAAGGCTCATACAACCATAATACGCCCCTGCCGAATGTGATGCCCGTATTTTAATTTCTTTACCGGAAACACCCATTAAATAACCTTCTCTGGGGATTTCATCTGGGATATCCTGCTTAAGTAGGATTATTGTTTTTGATGATGGAAGTCTAACATTACCTCGTCTTACCGGAATTACAAAACCGGTTAGCTTATTCAAATAGGTAGCTAAGATGGCCGCATCTGAAGAAAACACCATGTCGGTAACAATAACCGTATTTTTATTTATCGCAAAGCCCGGCTCCCCTTGGGAGATTGTCACCTCAGTAGGCTTGGGGATGATTGTTGTTCCCTGGGCCGTTACGGTGCCAAATACCGGAATGAGCAATATTGCGAGCAAGAAATATTTCATTTGAGCCACATATTAAGTATTAGAATGATTGGTCGTTAATAACTTATGACTGATTTTTACATTCTCAATTTTACCATACCGTTTAGGACTTTCCTCCTCTTGTGTTTTACAGGATAATAGAGAGCCTGTTTATATTTGTTTATGAAACATTCTTAGCGTTCAAACTCCGCTTACCGTATATTTATAAACAGGCTCTATTATTGAAAAGAACAATTACTGTTACAAATGTAATAGGTTACTCATTCCCCACATTAAACTATCCTAACATACTATATAATTATCTTAACATTATCAACGTTAGCCACTTTTTAGCATCACCAGTGAGACATTTTACATTTCCTACGCAATAGTGGATAGCCATTATTATTTGAGGTACTGATTTTATAACCACATTTAATTTCTTATATCCTCTCTTTTTAATCTTAGCCCTATTCTATAACCCCTATTGGCAAAATAAAGAATGAACAAATAAGAGGGTAGCAAAACAACATAGGCCCATTGTGGACGATTTGGAGTAACATTAGCAATAGCCCCCCAAATCAGAGGCATAATAGCCCCCCCTGCAATAGCCATTACCAGTAAGGCAGATCCGGTTTTTGTAAACCGTCCCAATTTATTCAAAGCTAATGGCCAGATCGCTGGCCACATAATAGAATTGGTCAAACCCAGCAGAGAAATAAATAAGATGGTTACCCATCCGTTTGTGGCCAATGCCGCAAAAGAGAATATAAGAGCCAATGAGGAGCAAAATTTGAGGGCTTTCCTTTGAGATATATATTTGGGAATAAGTATAATACCAATAGTATATCCGATGATTTCAAACCCTAGTGCGTAGGTTGTAAAATTCTTATACTGATTTATACTGTAACCTAACATACGTCCGTATTGGCCAATGGTGTCACCGGCCATAACTTCACAGCCCACCTCAAAAAATAATGCAATCATTCCCATAATTAGATGAGGAAACTGAAAAATAGAAGTTCGTTGCAATGATAGAGGCATTTCTTCTCCTTCCCTCTTCTCCTCTTTTTGTTGTTTTATTTCTGGTAAATTAGAAAACCAGACCCCTATTGCCAGAAGAAATATGATAATGGCAATAATAATATATGGATCGACCACTTTCCCAGCTAAGCTATTTAATAGAGATTCCCTTGAAGATGCTCCTGTAGAATTTTTTAACTGGGCTTCAATCCCTTCTGCACCCATCAGAATCGCAGCGCTTAGGATAAGCGGGCTAATAGCTCCAGCAACCTTATTAGCAATTCCCATAATACTAATCCGTTTTGCCGCACTTTCCAATGGGCCTAAAATAGTAATATATGGATTAACGGCTGTTTGTAAAATGGCCATCCCTGTACCTTGTATAAATAAACCCATAAGGAATAATCCATAAGTACGCGTCATAGCGGCAGGAATGAAGACCAAGGCTCCTATAGCCATAGTTAACAATCCCAGAGACATTCCTCTCTTAAAGCCTGTTTTATTTAAAAGCCATGAAGAGGGAATTGCCATGATAAAATAAGAGATGTAAGAAGAAAAAGTAACAAAAAACAATACTATATTATTATTAATTTCGCAAGCTATTTTCAGGAAATTCAACAACGGGCTATTTAGCCAAGTGATGAAACCTATAACGAAAAATAAAGTACCTACAATAGTTATCTGACTATGGTATTTATTTTGTGATGATAGCTGATTGGATATAGAAATCATAAATTAACCAGTTGTATTCACTAAGAGAAGTCAATTTTTAAAATACACATGAATCTACAAGTTAATTACCGCCACCATACAGAGTGGTAATCAACTATTAATGATCATATTTTAATTGTTGACCTATCATTAGAGACTCCGTTTTTAAACAGTTACACAGAGCAATGCTAAAAGACACACTAAAAAAGAACATTTATCGTTACAAATGTAATAGGTCATTAATAGCTCACATTAAATTATCTTAACATTATATATAATTATCTTAACATTAAGTAGTATCTTGCCTTCTGAAATTAGTTGTGAGATAAATATGCATTAATATGAAACCGATACTTATAGATGAGAGAATTACAGCAAATAAATTGCTGCACATAAAAACGATAGACTCTCCATATTTGAATTCGCCATTTCATTTTCATGATAATTGTGAAATGATATACATTGAAGATGGTTACGGGATAAAAGTAATTGGAGATCATGTTAGTATATTTAATAAGGGTGATATAATATTAATGGGGCCGAATGTACCGCATATATTAACCAATGATGAAGACTTTTACAAAGGGAATAGACATCTTCGTTCAAAAGCCATCGTAATATATTTCTCCCCAGCATTATTAGATAATTTGTTGCCACATAGTGCTTTAGATTCATTTCAAAAATTGGTAAAAAAATCATCCCGAGGATTGGAAATTATTGGCGGCACAAAGAATGTTATCGGTAAAGAATTCGAAACATTTACTATACAAGATGAATTAACTCAATTGTCTGTCTTTTTTTCTATCCTAAATATGCTCTCTACTGCTAAAGAAGCAAAATATTTATCGAGTGAAACATTTATAAATACCTATACTGGCCAGGATTCCGCTAAGGTCAACGCTATTTATCAGTTTTTAATGAAAAACTTCAAGCGAGATATTCAATTAGAAGAAGTGGCTGACGTTGCTCATATGGCCCCCACAGCATTCTGTCGTTTCTTTAAACAACGAACTCAAAAAACATTTTCTTTCTTCATAAATGAACTACGTATTCATCATGCTTGTGAACTTATGAACAACCCAGATAGAACAATAACTGAAATTTTTTATGAATGTGGTTATCATAATCCTACTAATTTCAACAAATTTTTTAAAGCAATTACAGGAGAGACACCATCAGCCTATCGGAAAAAGATAATAAATGATGTCACATTATAGGGAATAATATAGCTCTATCAGTTAATGAATCCCTGTCTATAAAAACGAATGTTTTTGTAAACACTTCTCCTATTTTCTGGTAAGTCTATCATTTTTATAAAAGAGACTATAGAGGAAGTACTTGCTTTTTTAGAGTTACAAAAAATTAAGTTTTAGTCGGCATTAGAAACCCACTGCTTGTGGCGGTGGTTATGTACTAAAGGGGCTATGCCCAAGATTGATGATTTTTGGACTTTGCAGATGTATAAAGCAATCTCAGGGTGTATGCAAATGTGACAACTATCATAAAATATCGGAAATATGAGGAAAGTAACAAGGAACGAGATCAAAGTAATTCTAAGAAATCAGAGTTGGGTCTTTAGCCCTCTGGGCTAATTTTTTCAAGCCACCACCTCTGGTGGTGGTAATTGACTGGATGGGATTTCGAACCGTTGTTAGCATCATTTCCGTTGGGCGAAACGTAATAGTCTTTACCGGTAATCTTTGTTTGGGAAAAGGCTGTTGTGCCAAGCACTAAGCATAATAAAACGAAAAGATATTTCATAACATATTACTTTTTTTGAATAATAATATAGAAAGAGGCGTTTAAATACCCCCAATTTGTCACGAAATGTTCCTCTGGAACATTTACCTATGTTGATTTATACCTATTACCCATAATGCGTCCGCCAGAGACGGACGACAGTTGTTCCAGAGGAACATATAGTAGGTAAAAAATAGAATGGTGATTGACAATCAACGTCCGCCTAAGGCGGATGTTGATTGGGTCAATAAAGAGTCTTATTCTATAATAATAATTCCTCCTTTCTTCGGTGAAACAAGAATATCCTGCAAATCAACATTGTTTTGTTGTCCTTGAAACCCGTCTATTTCAGGAGCCGAGACCGAAACATCTGCCGGATTCAAGTCCAGTGCTTTCCAATCTACCTCCAAACGGATATGCACGTCAGTCGAGGCCCAGCTTGCATAAGCGATCATTATTTTATGATCTTTTTTATAAACGGTTACTTTAACATCCTCATTATTGCTTTTTACCGGAACTGCCGGATCCCAATAGCCAATCATGCGGGCATCTTTTATGCCAAAAGTATCCCACAACTTCCATATAGCGGAAGGATCGCAGCCTGTCCATCCCAGCCGGGATGTCATTCCATACACCATTCCCCGGTAAGCATTCCCACATCCATTCAACATTTCACTAAACAATCCAAAAGGAATACCTGATATTTCTACCAGCCAGTAATCTGGTGATTCATTATAATTGTAACCTTCTCCTAACCAAAGACTGTTGATGTAGGGAAATAATTCCATATACTGGTTGGCCGGACTGTTCATCCCATAAGTTGGCGAAAAATTATTCCCTGAATGAAAATCAATCAGGCAACTGTCCGCCGCCCTGTCCAGCACCTTCCTCACCCGTTTCATTATCTCCCTGTCATACCCTACTCCATCGAGATAGATACCTCTTATACCTGTATTCTTAACCAACCAGTTCAGCCCTTCAAGATAATAATTATGCCAACGGGATAATCCTTGTGTCCGGATAGCCATATCATATCCGCCTCCTTCCAGCGGTGTATGCCACGCTGCATCGTATTTGGTACGAAGATGCTCTACCAGCCAATAGCCGCCGGTTGAATAGATGTTGCCCCCCAACCCATCATCGGCAAACTGGTCTGCAAGCTGCGCTCCAAGGCCGGGCGTAAAGATTTCACTATCCAAACTTCGGAGCGCCCAGATTTCCGGAGTATGGTTACTCAACTCACGAACTGTATAGTACAGTTTTGTGCGTATGCCGGCCTTCCTGTTTGCAGCAACAAATTTTTTCAACGTATCTGTTGTTAAAAAAGGATAATTGATATACGGATTCAAAATATTTCCCTGATGCACATTCATGATAGTTGCTCCTTTAGCTATAGCAATCTTACGCCAGTTGTCCACAGGAGGATCTGACTGGAAATAACGGTTATCCCAATGTCCTTTATCCAACGGCTTGACAGGAGTAATCAACAATCCAAAATTCAGATGCATCACCTCTCCTGCTTTAAATTGCCTAATTCCGGTATAAGCATCTAACAACACTTTATCCGGTTCTTC
>SCQV01000131.1 GCA_004299085.1 Chitinophagaceae bacterium
AGGCAAAGCCCTGTATTCATTAAGCCACGAGAGCTAAATACCTAATTCAATAATATTATAGGAACCTGCCTCATTGCGGATAATCATTAAATTTCTTATCCCGGCGACTATTTTCTCCGGGATTTTTTATTTTTAGACCAAAAAAATATGCTGGACATCGTTTCCCTGTATAAAGTCTATCGCGACTATCCTTCTGTTCAAACCGACACCCGGAAGCTGCAAACAGGAGATATTTATTTCGCTTTAAAAGGCCCGAATTTCAACGGAAATGCTTTCGCAGAAAAGGCATTATCACAAGGTGCTGCTTATGCCGTTATTGATGAAGAAAAATATAAAACGGATGCACGCATGATCCTGACGGAGGATGTGCTGACAACCTTGCAGCAACTTGCGCATCATCATCGCCAACAGTTGAATATACCCTTTTTATCTGTTACCGGCTCCAACGGAAAAACAACTACTAAAGAGCTCGTCAGGGCTGTTTTGTCAACGGCTTACAGCACTTATGCCACAGAGGGTAATCTGAATAATCATATCGGTATTCCGCTGACTTTATTAAGAATAAAATCTGATGTGGAAATAGCGGTTATTGAAATGGGTGCCAATCATCAGAAAGAAATTGAAGGGTATTGTAAAATAGTAAATCCTACGCATGGAATTATTACCAACGTGGGAAAAGCACATTTAGAAGGTTTTGGAGGCATTGAAGGTGTGAAAAAAGGAAAGGGTGAATTATTCGATTATCTGCGCACTTATGGCGGAACTGCCTTTGTTTGCAGGGATTTTGATTATTTTCATGAAATGACGCATGACATCCATGAAGTTGTCTGGTATGGAACTTCAGATAATGGATATGTTCATGGAAAAGTTGATGCCCATGATCCTTTTTTAAGCATGGAAACTAATTATACAGGAATTTTAAATACACAGATGGTTGGAAGTTATAATCAATACAACGTGCTCGCTGCCGTCACCATAGGGAAATATTTTAACATAAATGCCGCATCTGTTAAAAAGGCGATTGAAGCATATATTCCTTCTAATTCGCGTTCCCAATTCATCCAACGCCATAATAATGCTTTTATCCTGGATGCATACAATGCTAATCCCACCAGCATGCAGGCGGCTATTGAGAATTTTGCAGATTCAAAGAATTACGATAAAAAAGTGCTTATGCTTGGCGGAATGATGGAATTGGGAATAGAAAGTCTGGAAGAACATCAAAAGTTAGTGGATCTGATTGGTAAATATCCCTGGCATGAAGTGGTGCTTGTAGGAGGAGATTTTTCAAAAATAAAACATCCCTACCTTTATTTACCTGATTCTCACGCCGCAAAGGCATGGTTTGAAAGCCGAAACTTTCACGATATGACTATTCTTGTCAAAGGCTCGAGAGCCATAGCGATGGAAAAAGTCATTCAGTAGCTCTTCCTAAATTCCGTAAGTGCCGCAAATGTGAAAAGACGGCCTGTAAAAAGGTCGGATATGCTATATACGGCACATCAAAGTCGCGGCAGGTTTGTTGTACCAATGGACTTAATGCGCGGTAATGCACATGAGATATCCCGGGATACAAATGATGCTCTATTTGAAAATTCAATCCACCGAGAAGCCAGGAGGCGATCTTACTTTTCATTGCAAAATTAGCAGTTGTTGCTACCTGGTGCAAGGCCCACTCATTCTCTATCTTATGTGAATTGGGGTTGGGCATGGGGAAGCTCGTATTTTCCACACAATGTGCCATCTGGAAAACAAAAGAAAGCGTAAGACCGAAAACGCCATGCATAATTAATAATCCTATAACAGCAGGAATCCATCCAAAAACGAACGCCGGTATAACTAAAAATATGCCGATGTTCAATACTTTACTGCCCCAGAAAAGGATTTTTTCATACCATTTCATAGGGGGTATTTTAGTGGCTTCAATCTTTCTGGAAAAATATTTCTGATAATCATTGAACAGAATCCACGAAAGTGAAGTAAAAAGATACAGCACGGGCGCATAAATGTATTGATAACGATGATACCAATATCGCTTTTGCTCGGGGCTGAAGCGGAGAATGGGAAACTTATCAATATCTTCGTCCTCACCCGTGATGTTGGTATAAGTATGATGTACAATATTGTGCTTCACTTTCCATAAGTAGTCGCTTCCACCCATGACATTAAGCGTAAGCGCCATGATCTCATTGACCGTCTTACTATTGGAATAGCATCCATGTGCCCCGTCATGCATAACATTGAAGCCGATGAAAGCAAGCGCCAGTCCAAGCAACACACATAAGAGTATCGCGATCCACACCACGGGATGAAAGATGAGTAGGCAAAGATAAATGATGACTGCTGCGGGAATCAGTACTGCTGATTTGGCAAACAAATGCCAGTTGCCTTTCCGGCTAAGTTCACGGCTCTGAAAATAAACCTTCACTTTCGCGTCCAGCGCTTCTTTGAAAGGCTTAACCTTGTTGTTAAACTTTACATTACTCATAGTTGAAAGGAAATTTGTGAGGAGAAGTACGAATGTTTCCTTTCGTTAGGAGAAAGCACTGGTGTATCTTCTGAATAAATAAACTTTTAAAATTGTCCAATGACATTAGAACGGCAAAGATGGGTAAAAGTTGTGATTAAAAGAAATAATGGTGTGTTAATTTTTTTCAATGTATCAGTTTCTCCATTTCCTCCTGCACAAAAGAAATCAATGTTTTCACATAATCGGGTGAAAAGTCGAAACGGATACCTGCGGCAGCATATAATTCTTTTAATGGGGCAGTATATCCCAGGCTTAACGCTTTCATATAATGGTCCAGCGCCTGTTCTTTATCTTCTCTGAAATGCTTCCATAAAGCAATAGCGCCCAATTGAGCAATACCATATTCAATATAATAAAAAGGCACTTCATATAAATGCAGTTGCCGTTGCCAGCTACAGGAACGATAATCCTCAAACCCTGTCCAGTCAACTATTTTAGTGGAAAATTCATCCTGGATTTTTTGCCATCTTTGGGTTCTTTCCTCGGTAGTATGTTGAGGATGCTCATACACCCAATGCTGAAATTTATCAATAATAGCTATCCAGGGAAAAATAGAGATAACACGTTCCAATTGTTGCAGCTTAGCACGTCTTAAATCTTCCGGATTGTCAAAAAAGATATTCCAGTAATCCATGGAGAATAATTCCATGCTCATGCTCGCCACTTCCGCTATCTCCATGGGATATTCTTTAAAGGCGCTCAGCTCCAGATCATGCGTCAGGAAGGCTTGTATGGCATGCCCCCCTTCGTGAACAATAGTGGTTACATCTCTCATTTGTCCCGCAGCATTCATGAAGATGAAGGGTACTCCCGTTTCTGATAAAGGACAATTATAGCCACCCGGTGCTTTCCCTTTGCGGCTGTCCAGATCAAGGCGTTTCATGGTTTGCATCGTGCGGAGGCACTCGCCAAAGAATGGACGGAGACGGGTAAAGCAATCCTCTGCCTTACTAATAAGCTCATCACCTGTCTTAAACGGTTCCAGAGGCTCCACTCCTACCGGTTCTGCTTCTGTATCCCAGGGACGTAATGTGTCCAGCTTAAGCTTTTTCTTTTGACGTTCTAAGATTTTTGCAACCAATGGCAGCGCATGCTCTCTTACGGCTTCGTGGAAAGCAAAGCAGTCTTCTTTGGTATAATCAAACCGGCCTAATTCTTCAAACTTATAATCGCGATAATTATCAAAGTCTGCATTATGTGCAATCTCATCGCGCTTATGAACTAATTCAGTGTATAATTGATCGAGCTTATCCCGATCCAGCATTCTGCGTGCAGCCATTTTCCGAAAAACATCTTCTCTTAAATTCCGGTCTGTATTTTCAAGAAATTTAGAGGCCTGTTGTAGTGTAAACTCTTTCCCATTTACTTCAATTGTCATGGCTCCGGTGATTTGTCCGTATTGCTGCTGCATGACACTCAACTCCGACAGGATGGGAATATTTTTTTCCCGAAATAATTCTACTGATTTTTTGACGCTGCGCAAATAAGTAAAATATTTCCGATGATCTAAATCTTTAGTAAAAGGACAGTCCATTAATTTTTTATTCAGCTCGAAAGCATACGGCTGCATCTTAGGCTGTATTTCCATGCAGAAATACTGAAATGCTTCCACATATTCTTTGCTGGTGGTATCACAGGTCATACGAATCTGCCGCCACGCTGCATCTTCACCAATTACTGCCTCCAACTCGCTGATATCTTTCAGCCATTGCTCCAGATCATTGACTGAATGAATTTCCTTTTGCTGTAAAACTTCAAAATAAGGCTGTAACGCCTCCCAAGTAGTAATTTTATAATCTTCAGGTAAAAAATGACGAGGTAATTTTTTGATAGCTGCGTTTGCTTCCATAACTGATAATCTATTTTTTCAGCATGCAAAGCTATTGAAATTTTTACCTTTGTCCATTTATGTATC
>SCQV01000132.1 GCA_004299085.1 Chitinophagaceae bacterium
AATAATGGTGCAATGACACCTGAAGCCTTATTCAAAATACCCATAATGCTGATACGCTGTAATGCCCTCTCTTTGGGCCCTACTATAGTGATATAAGCATTGGCGGCAGTTTGTAAAACGGCGGTACCCGCACCAATTAAAAATAACCCAATAAGAAAAATAAGATAAAACCTTGTCAAGGCTGCAGGGACGAAAACGAAAGCACCGAGGGTCATAATCCAAAACCCTATCATCATCCCTTTTTTATATCCTAACTTTTTTAACAGATAAGAGGAGGGTACTGAAAACACGAGGTAACTTATATAGAAGGCAAATGCAACCAAATACGATTCGAAATTATTCAGCTCACAGGCAATTTTAAAATAGGGAATTAAAATAGAATTGATCCACGAGATAAATCCGAAAATAAAAAATAACAGTCCTATAATAGCAATGGGAACAATAGTATCCCGAGCGCTCAGACTATCTGCTTTAACCGTAATTCCGTTATTTCCCTTCATAAGAATCGTGATTTCATTAATTTCTGGCTAAAAGGACCGACAAACATTACAGCCTGGCCGCACTGTCATTGTCTATAAATAAAACTGCATGAGGATGTTTCCTCAGAATAGTGGAGGGAAAATGTGCTTGTATTTTCTCATGCAATGTATGATAAATTGCATCCGCTTTATTTTTCCCAGGAGCAATAGCATAAGCATATTCAGCCTTAAATAAAGTAGGAATGGTCAGTGTGATAGCGTTAGTGGGCACTTCCTCCAAACTTTTAAAGCATACCGGATCCTTTGGATCCACCTGCTGATGTCTGTTTTTATCATCCAGATCTACTACTTTCACCATTTCAGGATCATCAAAATCAGCTACATGAGGATCATTAAAAGCCAGGTGTGTATTTTCTCCGATCCCCAGAATGACGATATCAGTCGGATAACGTTTTAAAAGGTGCGCATACTTCTTACATTCCTGTTCAGGCTTCCCTGTATTACCCATAATATAATACACCTCCCTGAAAGTTACCGAGTCAAACAATTTGTTTCTGAGATAATTCCCAAACAACTGGGGAGCATTTTGACTTAACCCAACATATTCATCCATGTGAAAAGCATTGATACGATTCCATGCTACATTCTTTTTCACAAAGGATGACAGAAACTCATTTTGCGAAGGAGCAGCAGCAAAGACTATATTCAGATACTCCTTATTCTCTAATAATTCATTTATTTTACTGCTTATTTCCTCCGCAGCGGCTTCTCCCATTAATACTCTTGTATCAAAGATTTTTATCTTCAGGTTATCTTTCGAAAGTGCTTTCATAATTGTACTGTGTAGGTTCTGTTTAATTTATTTGCCATACCTGCCCGTCCGGTCAGGCGGGCCTGCCTGCTGTCAGGCGAGCTTCGATCTGTATGACAGAATCTTTTAAGGTGATACTTAGTTCTTATTATATATTATTCGTCCATTGATAATCGTTGTCTGAATCTGAATATCGTCATCGAAGATCAACACATCAGCATCTTTTCCTTTTATCAGCGATCCTTTTTTATCTTCAATTTCCAATATACGCGCAGGAGTTGCAGTCGCCATTCTTACTGCAGCAGGCAAAGGAATATCAGCCATCTTAACCATTGTCCGCACCAATCTGTCAGTGGTAGCCACACTTCCGGCAAACGAAGTGCGATCCGGTAATTTAGCCACACCATCTTCCACAATCACCTTTAATCCGTTGTGAAGACTGCCCAATATACTTTCGCCTTCAGGCATACCCGCTGCGCGCATTGAGTCCGTTATAAGCGCTGTATGATCCGTGCCTTTAATTTTATAAATTAATTTTAACAAAGGGGGGGGGCAATGTATTCCGTCAGCAATCACTTCCACATCCATTTCATCAATTAAATAGCCACATTCTATAACTCCTGCATAACGAAGTGCGTTCTTACGCGTAACCCCGCTCATGCACGAATAAAAATGAGTGGCTAATGTAAATCCGTTTTCAAATCCCTTTAATGCTTCTTCGAAAAGCGCGTCTGTATGACCAAGCGCCACCAAAATACCTTTCGATTTCATATAATGTGCAAATTCAATAGCTCCCGGCAATTCGGGCGCTGCACTCCAACGTCTGATGTCAGAAGAATGTGCTAAAATATCTTTATATTCTTTCGGATTGGGGTTACGGATATACCGTGGATCCTGCGCACCCCGTTGATTCACGGAAAAATAAGGGCCTTCCAAATGGATTCCCAAAAACTGTGCACCTGATTTATTTTGTTCCTTAGCCTTTTTATAGTTATCTAATGTAACATATAATTCTTCCACTTCACTCGTCAGCGTAGTAGGCAACATAGAAGTAGTCCCGTACTTTGCATGCAATTCGGCTACTTTCAAAAAGGCTTCAACCGTTCCATCCATAAAATCATACCCCCCGCCGCCATGCACATGAATATCAATAAACCCCGGAGAAATATATTTTCCCCGCGCATCTATTTCAACTGCATCCCGAACTTCTATATTTCCTTCCGTGACTTCAGCAATTTTTCCATCCTGTATTATCACTGTTCCTTGCGGTATAATCCTGAAAGGAGTAATGATTTTACCATTGAAGATTTTTATGATTGACGACATAATATGTAGGTTTAATTAATTAATTCCGTTTCACAGCTCGAAGCTAATATTTTGCTGTTACTTTTCCCTTAATGGAAAAGTAACCATCTCGTCTAAGCCGAGACAAAAAAGATCAAGAAAAAACGATGCGTCCACCCGTAAAGACCAATCCAAGGCTCGTCCCGCCTTAGGCGAGACCGGCGCTCCTTTGATTTCGTTTTATAAGAAAGTGTCATTCTCTATTGTTAATTGGCCTTAGAAAAAAAGCGTTAAGAAAATATTTATGGAAGGCGTAAAAATGAAATAGATGCAGGGAATGTTCGGATTTGAAAAATGCCGGTAAGTTGCACCGTTGTATAGCATTATTCAAATGATTGAGCTTATTTCATTTTAGCCTGGAGTAAATATTTTTAGATTTTTTTCGATAGCCTTGATTTTTTGCTTCTTTTGCATCAAGGCAAAAGAAGATAAATAAAATAAAGTATTTGACCCTCTACTTCTCCATGTATTTCAAGGAATAATCCAATAAAAGAATTATATTCACCGCTTGGGGTTATTTAACTCTTTTCGTCCGAAATAGTTTTAACCAGTTTATTCCATGCTTCAATCTTTGCATCCATAGTACTTTTCAATTCCTGCTTTAATCCCGCATTATCTATCGGGGACAAAGCATTAAATGCATTCCGTAAATTCCTGATTTTTTGATTCGCATTTTCAATCTTTGCATGATTCAATTTATATTCCGAGTCATTGGCTTTATTCATTCTCAACTGGCCCCAATCTGCAACAAATTTAAAATAAGCATCATTAAACTTTAATAAAAGCATAGCATCTTTTTCACCCACACATTTAACTAAAGCTTTAAAAAGTGAGAAATCAGGATTATACGCTTCAGTATTCCAGACAAAGTCAGCAAACGTTATATTCTTGATCCTATTTATCTCCCCTGAGCCGCTATTGTTTGAATAATAATGCGAATTCAGATAAGAAGGGAAATCGGAAGGATAAGAAATATCCAATGGCTCAAATAAGTCGCACATCACAGATTTCAGAGGATAATTAATCGGGTAGCCGCCGTTAGCAGATTCAACCATCCTGGCATAAGGTGAGTTATCCCACACCATCGGCTTCTGCTTATAAAGTTCAGTGGCCTCATACATATTCGCTGCATCGTAAGACAAAGAACGAATGACATCTCCTGTCCATACAAGGACGATGGAAGAGTCCAAATGGCTTGTCAAATCCTGAAAATAAGTTTGTGCGGTCCCTCTCCCATAATCAATAAACCAATTGTTATAGGCCGGTGGAACAAATTCAAGGCGCACATGGCCATAATTTTTATCCAGCCAGGCCTGCAATTTGTTAAGCAGATAAGCCTGCGCTGCAGCCAGATTAGTAAATTCTTTTTTATCTGCAGGATTGAAAAGGGTATATTCTCCGCGAATAATACCAAGATGCGGCACATAATCATCTGCGCAGAGCATTACAGTTCTGGCGCCCGCATCCAGACCCGGCTTTAGTACACCGGTAATCTTATCAAAGCTTTCCTCACTTCCATGTGAAAATATTTCCTTCAGTGAATCACTGAGCGTATCAACCATTTGCTCCATATCGAAATGAAAATACGGATTAAATTGTACGCCTACATGCATGATATCACGATAGTTTTCAGAACAATAGCTTCCAATCGTATCAAAATACGTTTTATAAAAATTACCCGGGAGCCACCAGCGTTTGCTAAGATTAAAATACAAACTATATAAATCGTTTAGCTTATAAGAGGCATAAAAATCAATATCTTTCAGTTGTTGCTTCAGTTGCTTATTTCTAAGCTCCAAACTTGCCTGGATAGCAGAATCTGATAAAGATTTGTTTTGCTCCAAAGCCCACTTGTTTTGATAACCAAAGAGCAGCGCTGACCGGCCTGTGAAATCAGGATAATCCGTGATGTCGGCATAATCAAGCATCGCATTATCATCATCAATAAGCTGTGTTAAAGTACACGCCGCATAATACCATCCTGCAGGTTGATTAGCTCCGAGATAAATAGTATTCCCTTTCTTATGTATAAAATAGCCCTGTGCTTTGCCTTCAATGGACTGAAATTCTTCCTTCAATTCCTGTGGTAAAGAAGAATCATTTTTAATAAATATGATTTGTAATTCATTCGGAGATGAAACTTCATTTACCGAATGGCTGATTTTTACCGAAGCTCCTTTAATCCCTGAGAATCGCTCTTTCAGCAAGGTAATGGCGGGATTATTATTGGGAAGATTTGCTTCATCCCAGACCAGATTAATCAACTTCTTGTTTAAATCAATGTGCTGTTTATCCTTGACAGATTTTGGAGTGGGGATCAGCAGATCCGTCAGATCATATTTTTTCTTAAAGAAAGAATCCATTCGCTCCAATGGAGTAAAGTTCCATTTTGATAATTGAAAATCCACGTTATCTATCCACATCGTTCCCGGACAATTCAAGCCGAAGAATATTCTGACATATCTGCAGTTATCCGGAAGGTCTCCTTCTGAAAATGGATAGGCCCACGTTCTGCCGCTTACTCTGGCCCACTTAAAAGTGTCTATGTAAAAATAATTAGAGAATGCAAAACCTTTAAAGCCGTTATCAATTTTCCGATGTACATAATCAAAATAAATACCCGGATCGAGGGGCTTCTTATTTTTATCATAAAACTGCAAACGGATATCAATGTCCTCTCCGATTCGTCCCTGGAATCTGTCCGGATATACTCCCGGGATTATTCTTTGCAACCGTATATCAAAGAGAAAGTTATAATTACCGGGAATCACTTTGATATAATCACTTAATACTCCCTCTTTCGAATTATCCATTTCTTTCACATCCTTTGCAGTTCGGATTATTTTTATAGCACGATCTCCCTGATAGGCATCTTTTTCACTATAAAACTTATCCGTGCGATCAGTCAGTTGAACAGCCTTCCCAATGACTTGCCAGTGTGCAATTTTAAAATTATAAATAAGGCTGTCATTCTTTCCAATCTCAGCTTGTTCAAATGACGGATTCAGCACAAGATTCCCTTTCTTATAATATTCCTGCCTGACCTTTAATGGCACACTTAGCGGATTCATGCTTGACCAGGAACTTTCATCCTGGGCATTTACATCATAGAAATTGAGAATAAAAGCAATACTGACGATAAAAAATATAATCGGATTGACCTTCGGTATTTTACGCATGATAAAACATCTACTTTATTAACTAATTATTTCTGTCCGGATATGCTGTCTATTAATCATTTAATGCACAATCGTATTCGACAAATCCGGATATGCCGATAAAGGCTTTTTATCCCACCATACCCTTGTCATCGTGTTATTATTTCCCCCAAGATAGGTACTTACTGCATTGGTAACTGCAGCGTTATTATTGCTGTATTCACTCGGCGGATAAACCATTCTCCTGATAATGGAGGTTACTGGAATACTCGGATCCAGTGAGGCTATGATGGCATATCCACGCGGATAACCTGTTCTTCTGCGTTCTGCCCATGCTTCCCAGGGTTGGAGGTAAAAATCAAGCCATTTTTGTGTGATAATTTGTTCAAGCTGCGTTTCAAACGGAGCACTGGCTTCATATTGTACCGTTATATTGGATTCGGGCGGCGTGTTGAAATCTTCGGCTACCACATTATTATTAGGAACAGGAACGGGAGTCGTAGTACTATTGATATAATTCTGAATTTGCTGAGGAGTGGAATTAGTCCAATACTGCAGAGACTGGGTAATCCCCGCATTATAAAAATCTTGTACAGTGCCGCCCATGTTCCAGCCTCTTAAAGCACCTTCAGCGCGCAGGAAATTACATTCCGCAGCATCCATTACAATACACTTTGGATTGCTGCCTCCGTCAGCAATTGGTAAGAATTGTTTTGATACAAAAGAGCATCCTGAACTTCCGTTACGCAGGGCAGTCGTCTTTAAGGCAATGGGCAGTCCATTTCTAACGCCATTAAAACCCATATTTCCGCCTAATCTGTTTCCGCCCTGAGCCCAGAAAGCAGTGAGCCGGGGATCATTAAACCCAACAAGCACACTATATTGCGTGGCACTCATGCAGAAAGGATCAATATAGGTCCATTGCGTTAAGTAATTGAGATTATTAGGTGTAGTAAGAATAAGCGCATTCTGATTATTGCTTGTCATTACTCCGGCAGCTACTGCTTTTTCTGCTTCCTGCTGCGCTAATGCCGGATCAGCATACACAATACGCATAGCCAGTCTTAACCTTAAAGAATTTGCCAAAGTAATCCAGTCCTGCACGTTTCCACCATAAATAATATCATTCGTTCCAAAGGGTGTGGCGGAAGTATTTTGGTTCAAAACCGTTACTGCGCTATCTAATATACTAAAGAATGCGTTATAAATGGACTGCTGTGAATCATAAGGAACGCTGGTACTATTATTACCGAAATGAGAAAAAGGTACGGCCCCGAAAAAATCTGTCATTCTTTCATACATAGGTACACTGTAAATTTTGGCTATGGCATTTTCTACGGGCATATTATGCGCAGCCGTGTAATCTTCTACAAATTTGATCATGGTTGCCGGTCCTGAATAAAACGATTGCCAACCGGCATCAACCCAAGATGGCACTTCCTGAAACTGATCGGTCGTAAATCCCGAAGAAGTAGTTGTAAATATTTGAGCATAAATGCTTGCATGCAGTTCATGCATTAATTCCCATCCTGCTCCGACACTCCCGATCAATCCGTAATATTCTGCATCGGCAAAGGCTGCACCTAATGTTGCATTATTGATGTTGTCCTCCGTAACAAGATTCTTAGGCGTATTCAGGGAGGTGAAATTCTTAGTACATCCGGGTTCCAGTATAAGAACTGCCGCCAATAAGAAGGTAGCTAAATAGCTGATTTTATATTTCATTAAATGTCTCATGTTAGTCTGTTTTTAGCTGTGAATAACTTTAAAAACCAATATTCAGGTTTGCACCAAAAGACCTGGTTGTTGGGGGCGGGTAACTGGAAAAGCCCATATCAGACATGCCCGTTCCAGCCATCATATCCGGATCCAGTCCTGGGGTAGCACGTGAAATGAAAAACAGATTTCTGCCTACTAATGATACTCCGACACTCGACAGATGTAATCTGTTGACAAAGGTCTGCGGTAAGGTGTATCCAATAATCAACTCTCTCAGTCTGGTGTAGGTAGCATTCTGGGCATATACTTCGCCTACAGGCAAACTAATATTTCCTACATCGGTCCACAATTGCTGGGCAGTAATGGGAATGCTATTAGGCTTCCCATCGGGAGTAACCGCAGTATATTGTTTGAATATATTTTGCCCAAATATTAATCCACCATCTCTTCCCTGCAGCGTATTTTTTGAAAGCCCCAGATAATCAAGTGATGCCTGTGTGAAGGATTCCACAATCCCCCCCTGGCGATGAGAAATGACAAAAGACAAGCTCCAACTCTTGTAATTGAAAGTACTGGAAATATCGCCCGTCCAGTCCGGAGTATAGCTCCCTACATTGAAACTTTGTGAATTAGTGACTTGCGGCAAGCCATTGGTGTTTACAATGACCCGTCCCAGACTATCCCTTAAAAATCCAATAGTAAAAATATCCCCAAATTCCAGTCCCTGTTGAACAACATATTGCGAAGCGAAGTTTGACGCAATGACCACTTTAGGGCGCTGATCAGAAATACTTAAAACCGTATTTTTCAAATGAGAGAAACTAAAATTTAAGTGCCAATTGAAATTTTTATCCTGTATAGGCACCGTATTCAACGTAATTTCCTCTCCTCTGTTTTGCACATTGCCGCCATTAGTATAAAATGAAGAAGCTCCCGAAGCTACTGGTAATGCAATCGTAAATAATTGGTTTATAGTATTCGTGTTATAGTAGGTAAAATGTAATCCTAACCTGCTATTCAAAATTTCCACATCAAAACCTGTCTCAAGAGATTTGGACTCTTCCGGCTTGAGCGTCTTGTTTGGCAAGGTGGAACTCAGTGAGAGAAAACCATTATTTCCACCGGGTGAAAATGAAGCGGTCCGTTGTAACATAAATGGCTGAGCACCATTACCGACCTGCGCCCATGAACCTCTTACCTTAGCTACATTAAAAATCTTGGGAAACGAAGGAATTAAGTCGGAAACGATAACAGACAATCCGACGGAAGGATAAAAATAGGAACGACTGTTTACCGGCAAAGTAGAACTCCAGTCATTACGCCCCGACAGCGTTAAATAGGCCGCATCTTTCCACCCTAATTCTGCCAAAGCATATAATGATTGGACATTTATCGGAGAACCAGGATTATCACTTACGACTGGGAAATTAGCATTAGACAAGGTAAATAAATTAGGCGCCAATAATGCCGGGCCTGTATTAGCCATGAAATTGGCATTCAATAATTGTTTCTCAATATTCCCACCAAAATGGGCATCAAGATGCCAATCCGTAGATAATTGTTTGTTATATGAAAGTAAGAAATCAGCATTAAATTCATATTGTTTACTATCCGTTAAATAATACCTCCCTTGCAATGCCCTGACGAGCGTACCGCTATAATCTTCCTGCTTATCCGTTTCATTGATGCCATCATAAGAAACTCTGCCCATCAGATTAAGTGCGTCACTAAACTTATAGGTCAGGGAAGCGAGTCCGGTTATTCTGTCAATATCCTGGTTGTACAAATTTCTGTCTAATACCCAATAGGGGTTTTCCGCAGTGGATGAAAAGCCTGGTGCCCAGAAATCCTGTACCATAACGCCATTAGGCCCCATGAACTCATAATCTTTGGCATCCTGGGTCCGTACATTTCTCGGGATATCATAGATCTGCTGGATTGGGTTAAAGTTATTAGTTGATTGTCTCAAGACGCCATTAATTGTCTCTTTAGTATATTCCAGCTTGGAATCCAATATAAATCTTTTTGACAAATGACTGGTCACCCTGACCATCGCATTATTTTGCTGTAAAGTATTTTGGGGTAAAATATCTTTACCCTCTGTAGAAGTGGTAGAGAAGAAAGCCTGGGTATTCTCTCCTCCAATACTGGCTTGCAAATTATTAGATAAGTTAAAGCCCGTCTGGAAAATATCATCTACGTTATTCGGCTGTGGCAAAAGTGGATAGGTCTGGCCTGCTTTTGCCGGATTAAGAGACCAGGTAGGGACCATTTGGCCTGTCATTTTTGGCCCCCAGGAATAACCTGATCCGCTTGAATAAACCCCATTCGCCCCCTGGCCATATTCATTCTGGAAAGGTATTCCCAAATCCGCCTGCCTAAACATAAAAGTATTGTTCAAAAATACTTTCACTCCCTGTGCAGTTCC
>SCQV01000133.1 GCA_004299085.1 Chitinophagaceae bacterium
TGTTTATATAGGATTGATTTATAACACTTAGAATAGTTTGTTCAATCGTATCGGCAGCATTAAAAACGACTGTAATAATTGATATTAGGGGCTGGGAGTGTTTATGCAATTCCATTATACATGTTATTCAGTCTATTTTATTTATTCCAATTTTCTAATTCATAATTTATTGCTTTGTCCAACGCTGCCTTCAACCTTGTTAATCGTACAATCGAAATATTCTCCAAATAACTATAATCGACCTTACTTACATTCTCTATATTAAAGTTTATAAAAGATTCTTGCATTTTAATTGCTAAATCTTTAGAATCGCCAGCTTTAAAAAAAGTCACTAACTCACTCTCAATTTCTAAATTAATAGGTATATCAGAAACTATGCTGGACTTGCCGTATGCAACTGCTTCATATACAGCCCCACCACCCGGCCCACCTTCAAACAGTGTCGGCTGTATTACTGCAATTGAATTTAAAAGGATTTGTATCTGGTGAGCTTTGGGAATATATCCTAAAAAGAAAATATGTTTTTGTAGCCCCAAAAATTCTATCTTCTCTTTCAGAGATAAAAAATATCTATTAGATCTGTAATCTTGGAAATCTCCAGTGCATACTATTTTCACCTCCTCAGAATTCAAGCTATTGTACATCAATCTCAATGCTTCAAATGCGGTAATATGAGACTTATGCATCCAGAATTGATTCGATATAAGAAAAAATTTATCAGGTAATCCATAAACTTGTTTGATAGAATAGAAATTTCCATTAATATTAGATTTAATAAAGACAGGACAGAAAGGTAACGAAAAAATCCTACAAGTTGACTTGGGATAGAATTTCAAAATATCCTTTTTCACCTCAAGGGAATTTACAATAAGAGCACTATTCATATCCACCATTTCTCCAAATAATTTGTCCCGATAATCAATTTCTTCTCTAGAAAAAAATTGAGGGTAATACTTATGTTGGAAATCATAAAGATATCCCACCGATGGAAATCTAATTAAACCCTTAATAGGGTATATGCAAGGTATCAAGATATCGATCTTTTCCTTCCTCACAACTTTTTCAAGGCATTTTAAATTATCCTTATACAGTCTAAGAGTAACCTGACTTTTAAATTCGTCAAATGCATGGAGGTTCAACTTTTGAACCCCTTCTCTCTTTATAATCTTTTTTAGGATATTCTTAATCCATCGTTTAGTATCATTTTTCTTTGGAATAAGAAGTACGATCTCATAACTTTTATCAATTAAAAGAGCCATTGTAATAAATCTTATCAAATCTATACCTCCTCCCCAGTTAATAAACCCATCGGCTACAATACCTATCTTTCTAATCTTCATTCAAATAGTTTTTATCCCAACCTTCAAATTTCATAGCTCTGTCATCAATAATCAAGTCAACAATAGGCTTGCCCATTATCAATTGATGGTACTTAAACCCCTGTTCATCGAGCCATATTTTTGTAATTTTATATTGCTCCCATCCTCTCGCTGTCCAAAATATAATAACATGCCCTTTCTTGAATAAATCATTTACTTTCTCAAGGGCGCCTGGCAGTGGTTTAGCTAAAGTACGTTCAAATACCTTCTCTTCTGTACATACTGTCCCGTCAATGTCAATGATGATGGTTTTTGATTTAGTTGTATTCATAAAAATAATCCTTTCTTGCGCGGGTCATATAAATTTTCTTAAAATGATCAGGAAGCTTGTATGGTATTTTAATATACTCGGACAATAAGTACAAAGGCATATCCAGACCTGCTTCTATCGAACATGTAACTCCTCCTCCAAAACGCGGGTTTATTTCAATAACTGTAATGTTATTCCCATCTCTAATATATTGCAATGTTATGCATCCCTGCCAACCTGGAATAGCACAGACCTTGTTTATTAATTCCTTTTCGATTTCATATGGCTCTCTTGTAGAACATGACATTACCTCCCCGTCAGATACCTCATACCTATCCCTAATAATATATCCTATTAATACTCCTTGCCTAGAAAAATAAATATCTACCGTTGATTCTTGGCCTTTCACTTCATCTTGGATTATGTACTTATCAGTTGATACATTTTGAAAAAATCTATTTAAGTCTTTTTGGTTCTTAACAATATACGTATCTCTACCCCCAAAGCCAAATCTGTTTTTTATATATTTTGGGAAAATGTCAGTACTATTTAAGGGAACAGGAATATTCTTAGATTTGAAAAATTCATCTGATAGAATCTTGTCTTCCATTTTTATACATAGTTCATAGTTACTCACTACCATCCAAGAAGCCTCAAATTCTTTTTTAGTTTCCTTAAAGTAACTTAATGCAACTGTTGCTGCATCCATATTTGGAATTACAATATCAATTCCTTTTGCTTTCAAAAAATCATTCAACCAAAATCCAAATTCAGGTTGTTTGAAATCAGGACCGGGAATAATGCTAGCATACTGCGAAATAGGATAAAACTTGGATTCATGCTCGCAAGAATATAGTTCTAAACCCACATTTAATTCATTAGCAGATTTCAAGAAATATTCTATTAAAGAAACTCTCTTTGATGCGCCTAGAAATAATATCTTAATTTTGAGATTATTTATCATTTCTTATTGCCAATCAAAGTATAATGAATAGGCTTTCTATCGTCATCTATTACTAAAGGTTCTATCTCTAAATCAAAATCTCCGCCAAATAATAGACTAAATCCATCTTCGCTAATTCGCCAATAATCAGGGAAAGGGGCATGGCGATAGAAGTAAAAAGGGCTGGAAATAAAGATTTTGCCATTTTCTTTTAGAAGGTTCTTAAATATACGCGACAATTCCCAAATTTTACTTGTATGCTCCAAGACCTCTAAACATATAATTATATCCAAGGAATTTTTATTAATGTGATCTTCAATATCTAAAATATTGGCTTTAATATCAACTCCACTATTCTCATCCACATCACATGAAATATAATTACAATGATTCTTCAAAAAAAACTCTCTAGTATCAACATAATATTCCTTTATCGGTGTCCATTGAATCTGCATTGGGCCGACTTCTAAAATAGTACTACCGGGGGCTACATTAATAAATATCTTCCCCAATATAAAATCGTAAACATTTTTTCTTAAAATCTCAACCTCCGGTCTCATAATTAATTGTTTATGGCATTTAGAATTATATTACAAATCTCGGTTAATTCATCATCCTTTAGTCCAACGTAACTAGGTAAATTAATTCCACGCCACCCCAGGTTCTCTGCAACATGATGTTTTTCATATCGTTTTGAATACATTGGCATTGTGTGGATAGGATAGAACAACGGCCGTGTTTCAATCCCTCGTTCCCCCAACTTACTTCTGACAAAATCCCTTTCGTTAGAATCCTTCATTAAGATAGAGCACATCCAGAATGAATGAAAAACATTACCTACCTGTTTATGAAACAAGATACCTGTATTCTCAAACTCCGTTTCGTATAATTCTGCAATCCTTCGTTTGCGATTAATAATAAAATCAATTTTACCTAACTGAGCAACGCCAATAGCTGCACATATATTAGTCATTCTGTAATTATAACCCACTACATCATGCCAGTACTCCCTATACTTGGCAAGCCCCTGCCCTTTATAATGCACTATCCTTTCATGCAATGTTTCATCATTGGTAACAACCATACCACCTTCCCCGGTGGTAATTGTTTTATTTCCAAAAAAGCTAAAGGTAGAAATATCTCCAAAAGTCCCCACATATTGGCCATTAAATTTAGAGCCAATTGCCTCCGCACAATCTTCGACTAAAAAGATACCCTTTTCCCTACATATCTTTGATAATTCATCCATAGCACATGGGTGACCATAGAGATGCACCGCTATTACTGCCTTTGTCCGTTGATTAATTCTCTTCTTCACCTCCTCTGGATTCATCTGCCACGTATCTTCAATAGAATCTACAAAAATCGGAGTTGCGCCGGTGTAAACTATTGCATTTACTGAGGCAATATAAGTCAGGGTTGGAACTATAACTTCATCGCCGGGGCCAATTCCTAATGCCACTAAGGCCAGATGCAAGGCAACCGTTCCATTAGATACCGTTGTTGCGTAATTTACACCAAGGTATTTTGCAAACTTTTCTTCAAATACTGTAATGAACTCTCCCTTTGATGATATCCAAGTTGAGTCCAGGCACCGAATTACATTATTTTTCTCCTCCTCCCCTAAAAAAGGTTTATAAACAGGGATTCTGAATTTATCCATTGATTTTATTTTTTAGCAATTTGACTTCTGAAACCTCTAAAAACCGCCTTTGCCAGGAGCTATTTATGGCTGCTATTCCAACGATAACGGAAAACTATGTTTTCCAAATTCACTCCTATTTGTTCCATATTCCTTTAGCTGTCCCATTCAATATCTTTAAAGATTGAATTGGCGTTAAGATTGCACCAAATAACAAACAACAACAATTAGCAAATACAACGGAAGCACTTCCTAAATTTGTTGTTTTTGCAAATAGTATGGCAATAGGGATATTAATGATTCCAATGAAGATGCCAATAATTAATTGAAGCTTAAGCTTGCTGACCCCATTAATAAAAAAGGTGAAAATATTATTCCAGCAACTTATTATGACAAATAACGTCATACCCAATGAAATGATAAATGGTATATTAATACTTTTGCCAATCCATTCAGAATATACCCAAGATGAAAGAAGAAGCATTATAACTGCGCTAAAGGAAAAAAGCATCCAAATATAAATCAACTTCCTTATATTCCCTCTTATCCATTTCCGGTCATTATTGGTATATGCCTCCGTAAATGCCGACCAGAATGGAATTACCACAATAGCAAATGCCATTGTTATGATACTAAAATATTTAAATGCAATATTAAAGGGTGTAACCGCAGCGGGACCAAATAGTTGGCTAATAATAAGATTGTCTGTTGAGAAGATCACTAAAACTATCATCTGTAACAAAAAAAACTTTATCCCCAACCCAAAAAGCTCTTTGAAATATTTGATATTTACAAAACCAAGAGAAGGCCGAACCGATGAATATTTATTTGAGAATAACACTAAATTGGCTATAATTAATATTCCAACCGGAATAACACTATACCATAAGGAAAAAGATAATAATGATGAATTGCCAGTTTGTGTAAGGATGAAGATTGCAACCAAGGTAAGCACACTACTGAGGAAATTAAATAGGCTACTAATTGCAGGTTTTTGATCAGCAATAACAATTATACTAATTAAGTCTAACACTAATCTAATACAAAATGAAGTAATTACAATTAAAGCTATTGCCTGGAGAATCTTCTTATCAAAATCAGTATTTAAAATAGAATTCCAATCAACCCAATGATTGATAATCAGGAAAATGACGATAGTAGAAAGGATTATTCCTCCAAGTATAAAGTACGTTGTGCTAACATAAATTTTAGCTTTATCGTTTTCTCCTTTTGATATGGCTTCGGCAAATTTATTCCTTAATCCATTTCCTAATCCAACATCAAAATAGGTAATCCAACCAACTATAGAACTGAGGGTTAACCACACCCCATAATTAGTGGCATCAAGATATTTTATAGCAAGGGGTACTATAAGAAAATTAGCGCCAATGCTTCCAAATTTAAAAATAAAGGAAAATAAAATGTTGATCCTTATTCTCTTTGTCCTTTTAGCAGACGATTGCCTATTAATTGGTTGGCTAAGTACTTCCAAATTTAATAATTAAAAAATTAAAATTTCACTATGATTTCATAATTCCCTTTATAGACCTTCTAATCACGAGCCCAGCCGTAATTAACACGAATCCGATCAGCACACCATAGGCTATTCCTTTCAACTTGCTAAGTTTTTGCATCTTTAATGGTAATATCGGAGTATCAATCACCTGTATCAATGGTGTTTCCTGAAGCAACGCTAACTTCGCAATTTCAAGGTTTTTGACTAATTCTCCATATTCTGCTCCCATGATCTGGGCGTTTGTCTGATTTTTCATACGTGCCACGCCTGCAACGGCCATTATGGGATTAATGTTGGCATCAGTAGCTACAGCAGTACCATATAGTGCTGCATTAAATCTTTGCCGCACAGAATCTAATCGGTTTTGCAAAATATTCACATTTGCAACTGCGCGTTTAGTTTTAGTCTGAACATAAAATACAGAAACATTTTTTACTAATGCCTCAGTAAAAACCTTAGAAAATAATTGATCAGGAAATTTACCGGTAACAGCTATAATACTGGAATTTTTATTTATTTTATCAACAACCAAATTGTACTTTACTATTCGATCATAAAATTTCCCTATCATGCTGTCTTGCTGATAAGTTAATGAATCGGGATTAAAATTGACAGGGAAGGAAATACTTTGAGGGTCTTTATCGGATTTTTGTGATTGATCCATGAAATGATTAAACACAATATAATAATCTGCGAGACTTTCTTTCTTTCCATTAATGTTTATACCATCTGACAAAGCCTTTGTCACCATCAGCCTGGATTTCATCAGGTCCATAATATTATCTCCCGAAAATGCCCCCCCTGTACCTCCACTCCCCAAGTTAATTCCAAACTGGCTTGCAAGGCCTGCATAAGCGCCTAACTGGCTTCCCTGACTTTTTTCTTCTAAGGCGAAAGTGAGCGTAGCAACGTATTGCGGCTTTTTTAACATAGAATAGAGAAGCCCTAAACCGCCACCAATAATTCCAGCAATCAGAATGATCAGCCATTTGGATCTAAGATACCGAATCCATTCCTGAAGTTTCAGAATAAGCTCCTTAAGGGATATTTCATCGGAAGGAACTGCCTGTTTTTTTTCTTCTGCCATGATAATAATCTTTTTACTTCTTCACCAGACTAATGATCGTTAAAATGACAGCCGTTAAAGACGCAGCGCCTGTGGAAAGCCCCAGCACCTCTGCTGCTGACATCTTCCTGCCTTCCGGCTTTACCGGCACGAAAATCTGAGATCCTGGTTCTACCTGTGGATAATGCCTGAAGAATAGAAAACCACTTGTACTCCTTACATAGCCGTTGGCATATACCACATACAGCCTGCGCTTCTTTGCCTTCAGGCTAAAGCCTCCCGCCTGGGAAATATAATATTTTATCCCCCGCCCTTCATCGTAAGGGGTGGTTACAGGATATAACACCTGCCCCTCTACCTGTACCGTTTGTAACTGACGGGGTACATCCAACACATCCCCATTTTGTATAAACAAATCATATTTCGAGCCGGGATCCTGCAATACTTTTTCCAAATGAATGCCTACATAATCGTTCTGGTTGCTCTGTTGCAACAAGGTGTTGTTTATTCCCGCACTGTCCCCGCCCATTGAACCCTGAAGCCTTTGGAGCTGCCTTTTCAGGGAAGTATCTGCCTGTTCTGTAGTTTCGGGTATGCGCTTCAGAGAGGCTCCTGCCGGATAAGCAAAGGCCGTCAGTCCTCCCGCTCTCTTTATCAAACCCGAGATTCTTTCATTCCTGGAAGTGATGGTG
>SCQV01000134.1 GCA_004299085.1 Chitinophagaceae bacterium
TAACACAGTACCCGGATAATAAATAAGGACATGAAAGGATGAGTGGTTGTTTTCAAGAATCGGGTTGAGGTAGTATCCTGTCTATGACAAGAATTCTGTTTCGACTTATAGCACCTTGTACGATTGCGGATAGTCATTAAAAAAACATATTGTAAAGTATAAATCTGCGAGCAAGGAAAACAATTAAGATTCAACCTTAATAAGAATTTTATTCCGTGTAGCACTCCTATATACTCGCCCCCTTGCCTCTTGCGAAGTATAATCATTCATGATTCAATGCCGTTTAGATAAGGCTTCAGCCCGGATTGAAGATACCCGATAGCTACCAGACCGCTGATGAGAAGATACCAATATAAATAGTCCTTATTTGCTTAAGCCGGTGACATCATCGGTTTACCGGATAGCTGCAAGGTGAAGAAATTGGATGTCACGATAACAAAGGTGTCTGAAGATATTACGTTCCCTATCCGGTTTTCCTCATTTACATTACCAGAATATGACATCCCTAAACGGGCGATTGGCATTGTATTGTTACCCATTACCTTGCATGTAAATTACTAAAAAGGAGGAACCACTATGAAAAAATTAATCTTGCCTTTTATCATATTAATTGGGTTGGCGGCATGTGAAAAGCGAAGTATATCTCCCAAATATGTAGTTGGGGATAAATATACCGGTGATTCTGTAAGGTATAATTTTGACAGTTTACCTGTACCACTGCCTGCTCCTCCTGAAGATTATAGTGACTATAATAAACTCATACAAGTATATACCAATAATACGGTAACAATTGATTATACCCATATTATTGGGCAGGGAATGAGCGTAACTTACCGCATGTTCATTAGATACATTGGTGATAATTATGTTCAACAAGGATGGTACAGAAGACAAATAAGTAATGATTACATTATTCCGGCTGACAGCGAAGTAGTCATATATCGTACGGTACCTTATGAAGGGCCGATAGGTCCGGACTCTGGGGGATAAAATATAAATAGGCCAATATTTATCAAAAGCCTTTTTTGCCTCACTTGGTGCATATTTGAAGTCGTAAGGTTTTTTATGCTCGCCCAACTCGGGAAGTTCGCTGTGGAGAAATATCCCCTTTTCAGCTAAACGCTAATAAAATTCAATAGAATAAGGCGCTTTATTGACCCACAAAACGTCCGCCTTAGGCAGACATTGATTGTCAACCACCATTCTATTTTTTACCTACTATATGTTCCTCTGGAACAACTGTCGCCCGCCTCTGGCGGACGCATTATTGGTAATAGGTATAAACCAACATAGTTAAATGTTCCAGAGGAACATTTCGTGACAAATTGGGGGTAATTAAACGCCTCTTTCTGAAATTCGATTTTAAAAATCGCTTTAAGAATTTTTTTTAATGCAGATGCAGCGTTTCCTCCAAAAAATTTGTCTTACTTAATGTGAAGGAATTATTAAGGTTTATCATTCCATGAAATCTGGCATGGAATTTCGTATATTATAGAGGAACAGAATAATAGATTAGTTATGGATACCTTAACATTTTGCCTGCTGGCAGTAGCTATTGCAATCGGAATTGCAGCAGTGGTTTATTTCATCGTAAAAGGAAAGTTTTTAAAGCGTAACGAATTTGATGCTACAAGAGATTTATTTATCTGATGCAAAAACAAATTCTTATCCCACGCTCACTTTCCCTTTAACTCTGGCTATCACTTCTTCAGCGATGCTGTTAGGAGCAGGGGCATAATGTGAAAATTCCATGGTAGAGGTTGCTCTGCCGGAAGTCAACGACCTTAATTGAGTTACATATCCAAACATTTCACTTAAAGGCACCTTAGCCTTAATCACCTGCAGGTTATTTCTGCTGTCAATACCTTCCATCAAGCCACGGCGGCGGTTCAGGTCACCGGTTACTTCCCCCATATATTGATCCGGAGTCACTACTTCCACTTTCATGATAGGCTCCAGCAATACAGGTTTAGCTTTCCTGGCTGATTCACGGAAACCGGACTTAGCAGCCATTTCAAATGACATGGAATCCGAGTCCACGGGGTGAAAACCGCCATCAAAAACACGAACCTTCATATTCTCAATGGGGTAGCTTGCTAATACACCATTTGACATAGACTGTTGAAATCCTTTCTGAATGGCCGGTACAAATTCCTTCGGAATGGATCCCCCGAAAAGGTCATTGACAAATTGTAAATTATCAGCCGGATGTTCTTTCATCCACTCTGCATCTGCAGGGCCTATTTCAAAATAAATATCAGCATACTTACCACGGCCGCCGGTTTGCTTTTTCAATACTTCACGATGTTCGATGGTAGCGGTGAAAGCTTCTTTATAGGCTACCTGAGGAGCGCCTTCATTTACTTCCACTTTGAACTCGCGCTTCATTCTGTCCACGATAATTTCCAAATGTAGCTCGCCCATACCGCT
>SCQV01000135.1 GCA_004299085.1 Chitinophagaceae bacterium
AGATGCCTTTGATCTGAAACTTGAATTAGGATCGAAGATCACAGATTTAGGATTACTGATTCCAAAATGTTCTTACTTATTCTAATTTGATTTACCAGTCCACCACCGCCAATACATCATTATTCAGATAAGGCCCACCCGGATGAACAGCAGTATAATCCATGTTTATCCAATATTGTCCGTCATATTCATGAAAATAAATTTGCTTGACGGGCGGATCATCAAACAATTGAACAATAGCGGATTTCATTTCCTCAAAATCTTTTTTGTCTCCGCAATATAATTCCGGATAGGCATGGCCTTTGATAATAACAATCCGGGTTATCCCGCCAATCGATCGCAGGCAGGAAGCCATCAGGATAGCGTGGTCGTCACAATCGCCGCCTAATCCGTTAAGAATGGTTTCCTGAGGCGTAGCAAAATATTCATCCCTCTTAGGATCCGGTACATAATTGAAATGTTCCCTGATGTATTTGAAAAGAGATAAATATCTTACATCCTGTCCATATTTGGTATAATAATCCTGAAAATAGTCCAAAGAGTGCTGCACTGCAAAATTTCTGACTACGGAATCCTTGTAATCCATTTTGGAACGAATGCCTTTAACTGTCTTTGCCATACCTGTTTCTACGATTTCAGGATGAATATTCAGCACGTCCGGCTGCTTCTCATCCCTCGTAATCCAATTCCGCCATACCATGTTTTTATAATCGCTATACACATCAGAGAAAGTGTATTCTTTTTTAAAAGAGCTCCATAACAAGACAATGACAACGACGGCGAGGGCAGGTATGATAAGTGGCTTAAAAATCCAAAGAATAAGCCTTGCAATCAAAAATGCCAGTGCAAGCGATATGACCAGATCAAAGTTCCTGTCCCCTATTTGTATCAAAGGTATAAAACGGTTGATGTAAGGTGCAAGTGGGATAATGACCAGAATCGCAGCTATATAAAGCAACGATCTTTGCGCGGCCGTATAGGTTTCAGAGCGGTTGAACATTATTCTTAATTTTCAAATAAAATCAAAGGTTAGGGATTATTTGTTTAATTTGGCGAAAAAGAAATTCTAATGATTATCTGCAATAATGCAGGTAAAAAAATAGAATATGCCGCAGGCAAGTCTGCGCCTGCCTGTCTGTATAAGCAGGTTCTATTACTTTTGTTGTACATAATCGGATAGTCAATGAAATTTTTTCAACTGACAAATAAACATCCTTAAAGTTTTTTTTTATTTTTTAACTATTCTCTTTTATGCCTGACAACTATATCAATTATGATACCACAGACCGTATGGCCATCATCACGCTTAACCGCCCCGACAAGCGGAACGCGCTGAATGAAGAGATGATTACCGCGTTAAAAGAACGATTCCATCATGCAAAAGAAGATTCCAAAGTGAAGATTATTTTGTTGAAGGCAAACGGTAATGTCTTCAGCGCCGGAGCGGATTTAGCATACCTCCAACGTTTACAGCAAAACCATTACGAAGAAAACCACGCAGATTCACGCCATTTGATGGAGCTTTATTGGCAAATTTATACTCATCCCAAGCTGGTTATTTCACAAGTGGAAGGGCATGCTATTGCCGGCGGTTGCGGATTGGCCACCATCTGCGACTTATGCTTTGCGGTTCCGGAAGCTACATTCGGATACACGGAAACTCAGATAGGATTTATCCCTGCCTTAGTCAGTGTATTTTTGACCCGGAAAATAGGCGAAGGCCGTGCACGGGAGCTTTTGCTTACCTCCCGGCTGATAGAGGCTAACGAGGCTGCGGGTTATGGGCTTATTACCGGGGTGGAAGAAAGGGATAAAATCAATGATTTCGTTTGGGAAAAAGCGGTGGAGCTTTGTAACAACACATCCGCACAATCTATTGCACAAACCAAGCAATTGCTGGCCGATATCGCCGGATTGGGGATAGAAGAAGCTCTCGCTGTTGCAGCCGAAAGAAATGCACGCGCAAGGGCAACCGAAGACTGTCAAAAGGGCATAAACGCCTTTCTTAATAAGCAAAAACCTGCCTGGTAAAAATTGTTAATTATTGTAAAAA
>SCQV01000136.1 GCA_004299085.1 Chitinophagaceae bacterium
ACCTAATGGGTGAACAGATGAAAGGACGCTCTGATCTTCTGTTGGGTCGTAAAACGTTTGAGATATTTGCATCCTATTGGCCGGAGCATGCGGATGGATGGCCGGGTATCAACGAGGTAACTAAATATGTGGTCTCACACAAACCCCTGAAGCTCACCTGGGAGAACTCGGTGCAATTAGAAGGTGATGTAGTGGCGGGCATCCAAAGATTAAAGAGGGAAGATGGCCCAGACCTTCAAGTACATGGCAGCGGCAATTTTATTCAGACATTACTCTCGAATGATTTAGTAGATGAACTTTGGATTAAAATATTTCCCATCACGCTCGGGAAGGGGAAGCGCTTGTTTGCAGAAGGTGCAATTCCTGCGGCTTTCAAATTATCCCACAGTCAGGTTTCACCGGGCGGAGTCATTTTTGCGAATTATGAGCGTGCCGGAGGGGTGCAGACCGGTTCATTTTGAGAATCATCCAATCACTTGCCTGCCCAATAAGACAGGTTTTAACAATGCAATTTCTTATTTACTATAAAACTTCTAAGCAATGGACACACGCACTTCAAAAACCCTGGAGATGATCATACCGGCCTTCAGGATGCAAACGCAAATATTTGACAATGTATTAAGTGGCATCAAAGAAGAAGATGCGCTTAAACGCATTGAAGGAAGAACCAATCACATCATCTGGATGGCAGGCAATTTAGTGAATTGCCGCTACTGGTTAGCTGATGTCTTGGGAATTAAAGACAAGGATCCTCATGAGGATTTATTTGCCCAGGCTAAAGCATTGAATGAAAAATTTCAGTATCCTTCGCTTAAAGCATTAAAAAGCGAATGGCACAAAATCTCGCCTGTATTACATAAACGACTGCTGTCTGTAACTGAAAAAGAGCTGCAACAGCCTTATGAATCTGGAATGAAGGTGGATTTCATAAAAGAAAATAAATTAAACATGATTGGGATGACATTGGACAGGCAAAGCTATCTGTTCGGTCAGATTGGACTGATGCGCAGGATATTGGGCTATGAAGGGATAAAATACGATATCAATAAAGCATTGAATTATTAGCCTTTGGGCAGCAATAAATCTCCCTCTTTTAGAAATAGAAAAATGAAAGACCATAAGAACAAAACTTTTTTTGCTCCACAACTTTTTATTAAAAGCGGTTGCCACAACATTGATTTTTATATAAAAGGAATGGGAGCAGTTGAATTGAGACGCTGGAGCAATGATGACGGCAGCATCCATGTGGCGGAGCTTTCTATAGAAGGATGTATTTTTCATCTGCACGAAGAAAATCCTGACAAAGGTCAATTAGAACCATTAAAAAATAAAGGTGTAACAGATCTCATCGGTTTATTCGTTGAAGATGTGGATAGGGTGATCAATACAGCAGTAAATGCGGGCGCAGAGCTGATAAATCCCACACAGGATTATGATTATGGTTACAGGCAGGGAGAAATTAAAGATCCCTTTGGACATGTGTGGCTCATACAAAAGAAGATATCATAAGCTTAGAAACCCTAAATTGAAATGGTAATAACATTCAAAAGCTGAGCATTACTTCTGTCGTATAAATCCTTAAAAAAATAAAAATGGCAGGCAGTGCATTCTTCAAAAATAGTTATGCAGATGTGAACAATATTAAAATGTATTATGAAATACATGGACGGGGAGAACCGGTTGTGTTAATTCATGGTGGAGGGTCCACCATCAACACTTCTTTTGAAAAAATATTACCCATGCTTGCAAAAGACTACCAAGTAATTGTCATGGATCTGCAGGCGCATGGACGTACGGGTGACAGGAATGCCCCTGAAAGCTTTGAACAGGATGCTAATGATGTGGCAGCTTTGTTGCGTAATCTTCATATTGACAAAGCCTCCTTTTTGGGATTCAGCAATGGTGGAAATACTGCCATGCAAATGGCTTTCCGGCACCCGGAGTTAGTTAAAAAATTAATCCTTGCTTCCACCTTTTATAAAAGAGAAGGATTGCCATCGGGATTTTTTGAAGGAATGAAACAGGCAACTTTAGACGTTATGCCCGAAGCTCTTAAAAATGCTTTCCTGAAAATTAACCCTGACAAAAATAAGTTATTGAATATGTTCAACAAGGACAGGGAGCGAATGCTTAATTTTAAAGATTGGAAAGACGAAATGCTTCAGTCCATCAAAGTTCCCACCCTAATTATCAACGGAGACAGGGACGTAATATTGAATGAACATACCGTG
>SCQV01000009.1 GCA_004299085.1 Chitinophagaceae bacterium
ATCAGCCTGCTAAAGCCCGCCTGACTGTTCTATTCGGGCAGGCAGGCTGTAATAGACAATCCTTTGATATCTATTATAGTGGCCTGTTTGTCCGACAGGCTGGACTTTAGTCAACTGTAAAAAAATTGCAGAAATAAAGGGCTTTAGCCATATTCATCATCCTTAACTACTTAATTTTTAAAATTTATTTTTGTAATTTCAAAAATCCAGGCCATGCTAAAACCAGCTTTTGAAGCGATACAATCCAATAATTCATCATCTTTTCTCCTGCGTACTTTTCAGCAGGAAGCCTTTCGTGCGCCCTATCATTTCCATCCAGAGTATGAGCTGACACTGATTACAGGGGGAAACGGCAAGCGATATACAGGGAACAGAATGGAAAATTTTTCTTCCGGTGATCTGGTTTTGTTGGGCGCTAATTTGCCGCATTGCTGGAAGATTGCCGACTGTAATAAAGACAAGTTCAGCACAAAAATCTCTAATGTTTCCAATCGTGCAGGCGCTATCGTCATTCAGTTCACAAGTGATTTTCTTGGCAAAGATTTTTTCAAAAGGCCTGAATTAAAAACTATCAGCAAATTATTACGATTTAGCGAAACTGGCTTGCAATTTACCGGAAAGACAAGCGCAAAAGCAGAGAAGAAAGTCAAATCGCTGGCCTCCAAAAAGGATAATTTTGAAAAAATGATTGGCTTTTTGCAGGTTCTTCAACAGCTAGCCTTGTCGAAAGAGTACCGGCTTTTGTGCCCTCAAAATATATCAAGGTCCGCCAATCAGGAAGAACAGTATAGAATACATCAGGCATTATCTTACATCAAGGAGAATTTCAGGAATAAGATCACTTTAGAAAAAGCCGCTAAGATGACGAATTTGAGCATCAACGCTTTTTGCAAATATTATAAAAAAATAACCCGGCAGACATTTATGGAAACAGTCATTGAGTATAGATTGAATTACGCGGCGCAGCAATTAGTGCAAACCGAACTGCCTGTGGCATCCATTTGCTTCGACAGCGGGTTTGGAGATATCTCTCATTTCAATAAAACCTTTAAATCAAAAATGCAGGAAAGCCCGTTACAATACAGGAAAAGGTTTGTAAAGGGAGATATTTGAATATAAGAATTATTTTCGCTCTATTCCCTTTTTCCCTAATTTTACGCGGCAATAGGTGTATCTCAAAAGGACAACCCACCTGAGCATTCCCCATGTCAGATCAAATATTTGGCGGCTTAACTAAGGACAAAATAAAAGGCATACTCTTATTTTTCATTTTTTCCCTAATAATATGTCAGCCTGCTTTTTCCCAAAGAAAAGAAAGAATAAGAGAAACAAAAAAGAAATTTCATCCCATAGAAATCAAGGCATTAAACGATACTCTAATACCAACGCTTGTCAATAAAGTAGCTTCTTACACTTTCACTATAGGGCGAGACAGTTTTTTGCTAAGCCACAATTATGATTTAGTGCCCATTGAGGAGAATCTGCCGGATATTGAAAAAATGATAAAAAGCTTCCGCGCCATATTTAACCGGGTTGGGCAACAAATGAATTTTCAGGGGTTAAATACTTCCACCATTATTCTTCAGGATATTGCAGTCAGATTATCTTCTTATGAGGCTACCTTAAACGATTACAAGAATACCCTAAATGTCAGCAATAAAAAAATACAAAAAATAACTACTGATACCGCCTTATTTGTGGAAGTATCAGACTCTGCCCTTAAGGATGAAATTGATGATGTCATTTACGAAAGCACCTCGCTACAAAGACAGCAACGATTAAAGTTAGCGGAAATAAACCTGGTATCCAGCCGTGTATCCATCAACTTATTTGAAGCAAAAGACATTATTTCAGATATGCTTTATCTGAGCATATCCCAAAAAATGAACTTATTTACACCCGAAAAAGCGCCACTTTTTCAAAGCGATAAAGGCCAATATAGTCAAACAACCAAAATGGTTACCGCGCAGGGGATGGTGGTAGCCGGCAAGGTCATTCTGATTTATCTGGCGGCAAGGATTAATTTGTTAATACTGTCGTTTATTATTTTCGTATTGATTTTTATCTGGTGCAAGCTAAATATTCATCGCATACAAAAAAGAAAAGATGCGGATGAGGTGATGGAGCAGGTGTCATTTTTAAAACGCAGCGTAATAATCGGATGTCTTCTTGGATTATTTACTTACGCTCCCTTGTTTTTTGCGGACCCGCCTTCTGCTTTATTGTGCGCCTTTGATTTGCTTCGTTTTGCTGCACTCACCATTTTAATCTTTCCTTTTTTAACTAAATTATTTAAATGGACGTGGATCGTTTTTATTATTCTCTGGCTTTATTATGCATGGGATAATTTATTGCTGCATGCTTCTTTTGAAGAACGCTGGATGTTATTAGCCGCAGGTATTCTGCTGGTCTTAGTTTGTGTCAAAGCTATTGTACAAAGCAAAAAAATATTCAGGCAAATAGGGAATTCACCTGTAACTAAAACACTCCTAATTTTTATATTAATAGTAACCGTATTCTCTATTTTATTCAATCTGACGGGGAATTTTTATTTAGCGAAAATAGCCGGCGCCACTGCCATCCAATGTCTGATGTTAGCCATAACACTTAAAGTATTTTGCGAAATGGTAGTCGAGGCTATTTACCTGCAATCAGAAGCTTATCATGAATCCCGTTTTTCAGAGTTCCTTAATTTCGAAAAGCTAAAGCTGAATTTAAGACGAACGTTATGGATACTGGCATGTATTGTCTGGCTGGCAGCACTTGTCCGTGACCTGACGCTATATAGTTGGTTTTCCCATGTATTCGTTCATTTCCTAAAAGAGAAAAGGCCCATCGGCAAATATCATTTTACCTTTGCAAGCGTTCTGGTTTTTATTTTCATCATTTGGCTTTCCTCTATTATTTCCCGGATAGTAAACTATTTCTTTGGGTATGAAAAATCCATAACTACGGGTAAACGCAGTGGATTAAATTCTATGGTACTTATTTTGCGTTTATGTATCTGGGCAGTTGGATTTTTAATAGCAGTAGCGGCAGCCGGCATCCCTCTGGATAAAATATCTATTATGCTGGGAGCCTTGGGTGTAGGTATTGGTTTTGGATTACAAACAATTGTCAACAATTTAGTATCGGGGGTCATACTGGCATTTGAACGTCCGGTGCAGGTAGGAGATCAGATAGAAGTGGGCGGTAAATCGGGAACTGTAAAAGAAATAGGGGTACGTGCCAGTAAAATAAATAACTCTGAAGGAGCCGACATCATTATTCCCAATGGCGATATGCTTTCCCAACATCTGATTAACTGGACCATGCAAAACAGGAATAAAAGAGTCGGGTTTACGATGGGAGTTCCTTATGATAGTAATCTTGCAAGAATACAATCACTCATTCTGGATAAATTAAAAACACATGAAGACATTTTACATTACCCCGAACCTTCGATGATTGTCATGAATTTCGGACCACTGGCCGTTGATCTGCAAATACTCTTTTGG
>SCQV01000137.1 GCA_004299085.1 Chitinophagaceae bacterium
CTTTCGGGCATTTTTTTTATACCGCAGACCCCTCGCCTCCGTCCCCACAAATGTACCCCAACCCTCTATCTTTTCCTAATTTTTTTAAAAGCGATTTCCCTGTGGGGTTCGTTTGAATGGCATCAATAGTGGAATAGTCATAGTTTTTATCTATTAATTTGACAAATGGCCTCCACACTATATTGGTGTCAGTTATGTCAGAAGAAGCGTCATACCTTTCTTGTGAACTCCCGATAATAGGTAATCTTTTTACAGTTAATAAATTCCCTAAAATTTCTGAACAATTGGAAAATTCACACGACTCGGATTTCTCGGATATAATTCCGTTCCTCCCAATCATGAAAATTGAATTTCTACAAACCTTGTATTTCTTAGAAATATTTCTTTTTTCTGTTTTGCTTAAAACATTTGGTAATACAAGTATCTTTAACTCTTTTGCCCTCCATTCCCCAAATAAATCATTAATTTTTAATTTGCCTATTTCCTTTTGTTTTACAAGAGTATCTATTGGACTTTCTGCCTCATTGTTCACGAGAATATTATTGGCAAAATAATTATTGCCATTGCTTAATTTTAATAGATTGTAAGTTCGTTGATAATTAACTATTTCTTTAATTGACTTAACTCTAATCTCTAATAAATGGCCTAAAAAATATTCAAAGCAAATATCACCAACGGAAAGCTGTTGTGCATCTATCCCATATTTCAATTTTGTTTCAGCAGGCTTATAAGAACACCATCCTTTTCCTACAACATAATAGGGATGATCAAAAGTATTTCTATTAATAATAGAATCTTCTCCCCAGAAACTTATCTCTACCATTTTATGATGAAACGGAGAATCAACTTCCAGAATTGTACTAACTTCTGTAGCCCATTTATCCAAATTCATACTTAAAATTTTATCTCCTTTCCTAATATGTTCAATTGCCTTTGTGGTACCATCGGACAAGGTTATCATAGTACCTTTGATAAAGCAAGAAGTCCCGTCATTAATTTTTTGGGCAAATAGCGATGTACATGAAATAAATGACAATAAAACGAACGACATTATTTTGCGCATAACGAAATATTTTTGACAATTTAATTTCCCCATAAATTTTCAGTTGTAGGGGTTAAATTAATCGCCTGTTTTTCGGAATCTCTTATATCAGGAACTACCTGTGGTCTCGGCATGTTGCATCTATATAAGCATTCCAATTTGATAGCTTCCTTATTATTAACAGCGTTAAACCACAAGTATTGACCTGTATCGAATAATAGTTTTTCCCCAAATCTTCTTTTCCAAAATGCAGGACCACCTGCCATGTATCCTAGAAAAAGTTTCCTCCTTGCGAAACGTCGTTATTAAAGTAAGATAACCTTTGTTTTGAGTTCTTAATATTATAAGCGAAATCTGTTAACGCAGCTTTCTGTGATTCTGTAGGTTTCATATTTGTTATGGTACTCATTGCTTCTGATTCAAAAGAAGTATAATCAGAACTCCACCAATTATTTATCGTTTTATCAGAAAGAGGATCAAGATACTTATATGTTTTTAATTCAGTTTGGGTGAGTTTATGTCCAATGCCACCTGTAAGATTATGTTTAGAATCATAGTAAACATATTTTTTAACGCCCTCATACTTTTCTGTAAACTCTTGTCCTGTTTCGGGTGATATCTCATTCCCATAGAAATAAGTTGTTAAATTATCTTTATTCGTTCGTATTGCAACTCCATTTCCTAAGGGTCCAGCTTTTTGAAGCTGAATCTTCGTTTCGCTAATATCCTTGTTGTCAAAATTAATGATGTAAAGGATTTTTTCTAATCCATCCAAATCAATTCCACTAATAGGACTATTACTTGCAAACTGATACGGTGATAATTCTGGATATTTCCCTGCCAACGGATCCACACTATAAAACCTCCCCACCCGTGCATCATAAAATCGCATCCCATAATCATACTGGTTGCTGGTATAAAGCTCCACATTCTCCATCCGCTTCCCGTTGAAAGCATACGGATACGGTATAGCGCTCATGCTTCTCCCCGGTTCCTCCATCCCAAAAGGATAATAGTCTGCCTGAGAAAGAACTTCAGCCGGGTAATAATCTACCGTACTGTTATTAGAAGATACGCCAACTTTCTTATCTGTAATGACACTTAATACATTCCCCAAATGATTCGTGAGTTCATAATCCCTGCTGCCCAATAAATACCAGTCGCTTAAGGTATCGGTTTCACTTTGTGGCAACATTACTTTTGAGGGTATGGTGCTGTTCCAACTCCACAAGCCTACCCGGCTGCTGCCATATAAGTCTTGTTCCGCCCATTTCAGCGTACTCCCGTCGTAGGTATAGACTGCCAGGATATTCCCTTGTGCACCCCGGATTGTAGATTCCTGATCAGGTTGACCCACCATTCCTGCATGATGACCCATCCTTCAAAGTGAAAATTTCGGAAGATGATAAATGGTTGATTCCTGCATGATGGCCCACCTTGATGGTTCAGATTTTTCCAGACATTCTTGCATGGCTTGTCCCGTTCTACGGGATTGAACCACCCCGGTAAGACATAGAGTAAGGTTTTTATGAGTCATTTGATCCCTAAAAAACATAAAGGAGCATGGCACAAAAACCTATAGCAATGGAACAATTAAAACAAGTCCTTCAACTTCAAAATGATGGGGTCTCTATTCGTGAGATAGCTCGTCGTACCGGCATCAGCCGTAATAGCATCCATAAATATCTTCCCAGGATGGATGACTCACAGTCCGATATCAGAGGCAAGGTATTAACGTGAGTTCGAACAGTAATATGGTTATCAATTAGTTAGAGAAGAACAGGCCTGCCTGCACTCTGCAACAGCCTGAAAGGCAGGAGAACAGATAGAGGGTGGACTAAGGGTATTTAAAGCGTACTCGATGTATGTATGAATAAGTACAGAAAATCAGGGAGATCAGGAAATCATAAAGGACAATCAATGAGCAAGACAAAAGGAGGATACTCCCTACCTTCTCCCTACCTTCTCCCTATCATCGCCCTATTAAAAGCGCACTAAAGGTATAAACGAGCCGGCAATATCACCTCGGTTATCAGAGTGAAATGGCTCGAACCCACGTTATGATTACTAAAGATGAGCTTTTTCGTAGCTGTGATGTAATATTGATTTGGTCAAAATAACATACCATTAATTGGAAGTACTGTTTCAACTTCAATACCTGCCTGTCAGACAGGTTCATCATTCCTCGTTCGGTGTTCAATACCTGCCCGCCGGCAAAGGCAGGTTCATCATTCCTTGTTCAATGTTCATTATTCAACAGATACTATCTATCCTTCCTGGTACTTAACCGGATAATCATTAAATACCGTTAATGCATTCAGATCTTATCATTCCTTCGCCATCTTCATCACTTCACTGCCGGCCAATAAGAATGCACCCACTGCATACACTTCTGTGTCGTCGTTATTAACACTTTGCGGATCGGCGCCGATGGGCTGAGCATAGCCTAACATCCCATCCGGATGCACACAGCTTACTAAGGCATTCCAGGATCTCCAGACCACAGGCCCATATTTTTTAGCGTCTAACAAATGATGATTGATTCCCCATGCAAGTGCATAACAAAAAAACCCGCTTCCACTGGTTTCTTTGATGGGGTAGCTTGCAGGATCAAGCAGGCTGGCATGCCAGGTACCATCCGGTTGTTGAATGGAGGCAATCTTCTCCGCCATATCCTGATATAATTTGATCCACCTGGAACGGTCATCATAATTATCAGGCATATTTTCCAATACCCGCACTAATCCGCCCATTACCCAGCCATTTCCGCGTGACCAGAATACTTTTTCTCCGTTCTTTTCTTTTTTGTCAAAGTAACGGCTGTCGCGGTAATATAAATGTTCCTTGGGATCATATAAATAATCGGTCGTTTTCCACCATAGAGAATCGGTCAAATCCATATATTTTTTTTCCTGCGTAACATGCGCCAGCATCGCTAACGTGGGCGGCCCCATAAATAATCCGTCACACCATGCCCATTCCCGGAGATTGATATGATTTTTCCACTCCAATGATTCCGTATGCGGACGAGCTATCAATGTATCGGCAAGCGCTTTTAAATCGGCTATCATTTGTGGATCATGATAAATTTCATACATACCGCAATACATTTGCCCAACGCAATAATTATCTGCAAAATAACGATCCGGCCCTTGGATAATCTGCCAGTCATACTTTTCACCTACCTCCTCTTTCATGAAATGATAAACAGCACTGTCATGAGCTAAAGCCGCATACGCCATCAATCCGGTGTACATGGCACCCATAGTCCAGTTTCGTTCCGGATGACGCCAGCCTTTATCGCGAATGCTGTCTATCTGCCAGTTCGCCACTTTTTTCATGATGTTGAAGACCGCTTGCTTCGGCTGCACCTGCGCACTGCTTTCGGCCCCTTTTTGCGCATGATGAGGTCCCGAACAGGAAATCAGGATCGAAATCAGCAAAAATGAACTGAGATATCCTTTAAAAGAAAATTTAAAATGGTGAAGCATTTTTTTCATGCAATAAAATTTTGATAAAGATAAAAAGTATTTCATACAAAAGCAAACGTTTGCCTAAAATCCTTAATAATAAACAAGCCTCTTAGGGGAATATCTTACTTTTGCTGAGAATTAACGATCACTTTTCATGGCCTCTATCCGGCAGACACAGCAACAGAAAATGTTGCAAAAGCTTTCTCCCCAGCAAATTCAATTGGTGAAATTGCTGCAGATTCCGACTGCAAGCCTGGAAGAACGGGTGAAAGAAGAAATGGAAGAAAACCCTGCGCTGGAGTTTAATGATGATAATGCTGAAAAAGATGATTTGACTGATAATCCTAATGATTTCGGTGAACAAAAAGAAAGCGACAATGAAGAGGAACAGCCGCAGGAAGAGTATGATCAGGTTGACATATCGGATTATCTGAGCGATGGCGATGATGATATTGCAGATTACCGGACGAGGGACAACAATTATTCCGATCAGGAAGAAACCCATACGATCCCCATCAGGGTTGAAAATACCTTTCATGATTCTTTGGTAAGCCAGCTTAGCATGCTCCGGTTGAATGAAACACAGGAGAAGATTGCGATGCAGATAATCGGCAGCATAGATGACGATGGTTATTTACGAAGAGATCCGCAATCCATTGCCAATGATCTGGCTTTTTCACAAAACCTGACGGTACCCGGCAAAGAGATCCAGGAGATTATCAAAAAAATTCAGGAATTTGATCCGCCGGGAATCGGAGCCGCAGATTTACAGGAATGCCTGTTGATACAATTAAAAAGAAAATCTCAGCAGGATGTCAATATAAAGCATGCAGAACATATCTTAGAAAAATATTTTGATGAATTTACGAAGAAGCATTATGAGAAAATACAAAAATCATTAAACCTTTCGGATAAAGATCTGAAGCTTGCCATAGATGAAGTCATTAAGCTGAATCCAAAACCGGGCGGTAATTTCGGAAGTGTTAACAAAGCAGAGAGCTATATCGTCCCCGATTTTTTTATTTATAATAATAACGGCAGCTTAGAGCTGACGCTCAACAGCCGGAATGCACCCGATCTGCATATTTCGGACAATTACAGAGAAATGTTGCGGAGCTATGAAAAGAGCGAAAAAAAAGACAAACGCCAGAAAGAAGCAGTGCTCTTCATCAAGCAAAAAATAGATGCCGCCAAATGGTTCATTGATGCTATTAAGCAACGGCAACATACGTTGTTAAGTACCATGGAAACCATCATGCGCTATCAGGAAGAATTTTTCCTGACAGGAGATGAAACTACGCTCCGGCCCATGATATTGAAAGATATCGCGGATCGTACCGGGCTGGATATTTCTACGGTATCAAGAGTGGCAAATAGTAAATATGTGCAAACTGAATTTGGGCCGTATAAATTGAAATATTTCTTTTCAGAATCCCTTTCAACGGAAAGCGGAGAAGAAGTTTCCACGCGCGAAGTGAAAAAAATATTGCAGGATATTATTGATAATGAAAATAAACGCAAACCGCTCAGTGATGAGAACCTGACGCAAATGCTACAGGATAAAGGATATAATATTGCAAGGCGCACGGTGGCAAAATACCGGGAGCAGCTTAATATTCCGGTGGCGCGGCTCAGGAAGGAATTGTGAATTTATTTTTATCTTATCATGATACGATAAAAATTAACCACGAATAGAACCAATGGATAAAGGCTTTAAGCATTAATATTTATTCGTGTATTCGTGACCATACAGACTTCAAAGGGATGCACTCATATTTTCCCGTTAAATTACTATTTTAAAAAAGATATTTATTCGTGCATTCGTGGTTAAGAAAATATGCTAAATAATTTTTTTGAATTTATTGACTTCATGAATAACAATCAATCTGCCATTTCTGATTCTAATTCTGGCCAGTTAACATTTAATCCTGTATTAAGAGGAATTTCGCACGTGTTGAGTGTATTATTTCATCCTTTATTTATTCCTTTATATGGAACGTGGCTGATTATCTACACGCATTCTTTTTCATTTGCCGGCTTTTACGGAAAAAAATTATTTGCTGTTTATGCTTCTGTTTTTGCCAATATGATTTTGCTTACCGGAGTGACCGTTCTGTTATTGAAACAATTAAAGTTTATCCAGTCCATCCGGATGCACACGCAAAAGGACCGCATCATTCCGTACATCGCCACGATGACTTTTTATTTCTGGGCCTTTTTGGTTTTCAGGCATCAGACGACTATCCCACTTGTCTTAACAGCCTTTGTGCTCGGCAGCTTCCTGGCGGTGGTCATTGCCTTCATCAGCAACCTGGCATTGAAGATAAGCATGCATGCATTGGGAATGGGCGGATTGCTGGGATTAATGTTCTGCATCTTCAGCGATCCTTATTATAACATCACCTTGCTTTTGCTCATCATTATTCTGCTGTGCGGTATCGTTGGCACCAGCCGGCTGATATTGGGCGAGCATACCCTTCGCGAAGTATATCTCGGATTTATGTTCGGGATATTGGCACAGTTGATAGCGTTTTGGGTGATAGTTTAGTCAGATAATTTACTATTTACTTGATTTCAGATGAATCGAAGTATGCCAACTCCTCCTATAGAGACTTCCATTTGTCGATACTACCGTTTTTTTATTTTGTTCCTCTCAAAAATAATTATCTTTGAAGATAATTCAATTCTATTTTTGTAGAACGACCTCGTGTATCCCTCTCTTAAGCGGAACGAAGATTTATAGTTTTTGATAGATTGAATCGGGAAAAATGATATCGTGCATCTTGCGAAAGAACAAAACACAATTAAATGAATTTGGCATCCGAATTTTCACATCACTTCAGAAGTTAAAGAGTTTGATTACATTGAATCTGGCAAAAGGCAAAGAAAAATGGAATTGACTAAAAAGCTACTAACAGAACTACAAAGTCGATTGAAAATAGGTAATCGTAGAGGCGTGCATCTGAATGCGATTCCCAGGGGGTCAAAGTATAAGTTCGACCTTCACAGACTTTCTTATATTGATAAAAATTTGCCACAGAATTTTGTCAATGCCCTTCTGAAAGAACAACCGCTTAGATTTAAGATAAGCTGGAAAGAAAATGTGCCAGATCTTAATTCTCTATTTGTTGAGGATCAGGCTCAATTAGTGGCGATTTCTAAATCTTTTGACAATCTGATAAACCAAACTGAAGCCATTGAATCTGAAAAAGGTATAAATACATTCGGGTTTGGTTTTCCTTTGCTTGTTCGTAGAAACCAATCTGATAATAAACTGACGGTTGCACCAGTCCTAATTTGGTCATTACGGATAAAGCGGCCTCAAGAATTCAATACATGGATAGTTCAACGAAATGAAGATGACCCAATCTACATTAATGAAATCCTGATAAATTACTTACAAGGTGATGCAAAAGTTACTATTAATCAGGTTTCATCTGAAATGCTTGAAGATGGATTAATTGACAAGGAGGAACTTCTTAATATTTGCGTTGATTTGTCTAAATCAATAAATTCAACTACTCCTGCAGATATAAGAGGGAAATTCAAACAAGAACTTGAAAATGTTAAGCCAATTCCAGATAAAGAGTTTTTAGAAAAACTCACAAAAAATTCGAGTAATTCTCTTATTGAATTCAGAGGATTATTTTCAATTTTTGAAGTCCAAAAACAAAATATCATCAAAGATTATGATGAACTAATAAAGCTAAAACGGGTTTGTATTAACCAAGAGGATATTGAAACCTCATCATTTCAGGCACTATCTTCGGTGGAAACAGATCCGTCTCAACAAAACATTCTTAATTCTATCGTTTCCACTAGGAATACTTTAATTCAGGGTCCGCCTGGAACAGGTAAAAGCCAATCATTAACAGCCATTTTAATAAATTCACTCGAAAGCCATAAGAAGGCTATTGTCGTCTGCGAAAAAAGAACGGCTCTTGAAGTCCTTTATAACGCACTAAACCAAAGTGGCCTCGGGGAACACTGCATCTTGATAAAGGATACAATAAAAGACAGGAAGTCTGTTGTAAACTCAGTACGTGATAGAATCGACAATTCTGCTTATGGTAAATACAATAATTATTCGAAGGAGGGTCTCGACAGCATCCTTAAAAGATCCAAATCATTAATTGATGACATCAATGGAGCACACCAAAAAATCGGAAAGAAATTATTGGATAATTACAATTGGACAAATATAATTGGATTACTCCTTTCGAAGTTAAAATCAAATAATGAGGATTTTGAAATTAATTTTGATAAGACTATTTTTAAATATAATTCAAATGAGTTTAATGACCTTTGCCAGCTTGTTCATAAAGGCCAAATTCTATATAATGAATATTTACCCTATGAGGAATTTTCGTTTCTCAACCCCTTAAAATTGGAGAGCGATAATCCCTTCAAGCTTGAGCAAACAATAAAGGATGATTTCAAGAAATATTTGGAATATCTATCTGGAGACCAATCTATCATTCATAAAATTAGACTAAAATATAAAAATAACCCTGACGACTTATTCAACATAGTTAAGACTAATAGATTAAGCTATAGATTGGCTTCAATATTTTCCAAGAGGAAGAAACAATTGTTGATTGATCAGAAGCAACTGTTAGAATCATGTACTGAACTTGCCATTTTTATCAATAATGATGGCTGGTATAGATCTTATATTAGCAAGGAATCGAGTGAAATGATCATTAATGAAATCGAATCTATGTTGAAGAAAGAAAATGAATATTTTAATGATAAAGATGATTTATTTTCCAAAGAATTCCAGTGGTTTAAATTTTATAATGTGCTCCCCCAAACAAGTAAATTACTCCTTGATTGCTTGAGGTTAAAAAAGGATTGGGAAAAGGTATTTGTTATTTATTACCTGAATTCACTTTTAATAAATTCCGCTACTAATGATTCACTAATCCATGATTCTGAATATAAACAGTTGACAGAATCATTAAGCTATATTGGTAAAGAACAAATAAAATATATAAAGGGGTACTGGTGCTCAAAGCAAATTGCGGCCAAAGAAGGATTTCATAACCATAATGCTAATTTTTCGGTAGAAAATCTTTATAACAAACGTAGTAGCAGTAAATACAAACGGTTTTCTCTGAGACAAATAGTAAAATTTGACCCTACCCTTTTTACAACATTTTTCCCCATTATATTAACTACGCCTGATGTTTGTAGTAATCTCTTTATGGGAATGAACAATTATTTTGATATTGTCTTATTTGATGAGGCGAGTCAACTCAGATTGGAGGATACCCTTCCGGCTCTTTTAAAAGGAAAACAAATAATTGTTGCTGGTGATGAACATCAAATGCCTCCTTCTAATTATTTTGACAAAATTCTTGATGGGACTATTGAGGATGAAGAGGATGTTCAGGAGGATGAGAATGTACAAATTGACCCCAATAACGTCTTTTTATCCTGCGAATCACTTCTGGACTTTGGGGAGGAACTTGGCTTTGAGAAGAAGTATCTTGATTTCCATTATCGTTCAAGGCATCCAGATCTTATTGAATTCTCAAATCATGCATTTTATAATGAAAGGTTAATGCCTCTTCCAAATGATTTTGAATATACGGCTATAAAATATATTCAAGTTAATGGAACTTATTCAGGTCATTCAAATGAGAGGGAAGCAGAAGCAGTCCTTTCAATTATAGAAAACAATATTCACAGACTCCCGGACGGTAAATATCCATCCGTGGGTGTCGCTACTTTTAATATCGAACAAAGAAATTTGATTAAGAGTAAGATTATTGAACGCCAAAAATTCGAGCGATATGCTGACTTTAACCAGAAGATCCTGGAACTTGAGGCATCAGGCATGTTCATAAAAAATCTTGAAAATATTCAAGGCGATGAAAGAGATGTAATTATTCTCTCTACTACTTTTGGAACGACTAAAGATGGAAGATTTACGCATCATTTTGGGCCAATCAATCAGAAGAAAGGTTATAGGCTTCTCAACGTAATTATTACAAGGGCAAAATTTAAAGTTTATGTATGCACTTCAATCCCAGAACAAGCATTTCTCAATTTTAGAGATTATTTAGTTACCGAAAGAGCAAATAACGGGAGAGCTGTTTTCTTTGCTTATCTGGCATATGCAAAGGCAGTTAGTGAAAAAGACTTGGATTTGAAACAATCCGTTTTGAATGCCTTAGTAGAGAATTCAGAAAAAAGCAAAAAGATTGTTCGCCTAAATAATGATCTTGAATCTCCTTTTGAAGAAGAAGTATATTATGTATTAGCTGAAAATTTTGATGAGAGCAAACTAATTCCTCAATTACAATTTGCCGGTTTCAGAATTGATATTGTATATGATTCTGGAATTAAGGGAATTCCCAAAATTGCTGTTGAATGTGATGGTGCCTCCTATCATTCAAGTAGAGAGGCATATTTATATGATATTTGTAGGCAAAAAAGGCTTGAGGAACATGGGTTTGTATTTCATAGAATATGGAGTACAAATTGGTGGCGTAACCCTACGAGAGAAGCAAACAACCTTATTGAGTTTATTAGAAATGTTGAATCAAAAACCCCAAGGGTGATAAATGATAGACCAGAACTCAAGTTGGCATTCATGGACGAACCTTGGGGGATTAAAAATCTTACGTCGCCAACTAATCCTGAACCAAAACTTAAGGTAAACGAGAGAGTTACAACTCTCAATACCAAAAATAATATTCAACCTCAACCACATAGTAACCTCATTAATGCACATAGCAAAGTGAAAGTGAAGTACATTAATAATGGTAAGGATTTGACTGTACAACTCATTGAAAATACATCAACGAAGATCGATAAATCAAATGGTATTCAAAAGATTAGTAATCAATCGCCATTAGCTATTTCATTAATTGGAAAATCTGTTGGAGAAACCGTTAAGGTCGGGAACTTGGATAATTATGTTGAAATTTTAGGAATTGAGAATTAATTTCTTATTGTAATCACAGGACATCTGATCCTTCTGGTTAATTCGTTTCAAAAGAAAACACAAAAGACACCATCAAAAGAAATAGCACTTGCTGAAAAGCTTAAAAAACAATATTTCATTGATAAAAAAATAGACGATGAAAACGAAAGGAATAAAAAGGTCAAAAAATAAAATAGCTGACTGGAACAATCACCTTGACAAAAAGTATGGAAAGGTAAGAACAGCCGACAGAACTGAATTTGAAGCTAAGGATCATGCCTTTGTTATGATTACTCCATTCAAAAACAATTTAATGTCATAAATAGGAAAAGAATCAAGAATCTTTTTTGTAAGTTCGCTATTTACAAGATTTAATATGGCGAAAGAAAGGATTTTACAAGTAAAAGAATCAACTATAACGGTTATTAACCAAAATGGAAATGATTTTATTAGCCTGACGGATATGACTGCTGGTTTCAACGAAGGCAGTGGATTAATTGGTAAGTGGATAACAAATAAAAACACCTTGGAATATTTGGGTGTCTGGGAAAATATTAAAAACCCCAATTTTAATTACCCTGAATTCGGGGTAATTGGGAGAGAAGCAGGCATAAACAGATTCGTCATGTCAGCCGGCCAATGGATTGAGAGAACGAGAGCCACCGGAATAATTGTAAAAGCGGGTCGCTATGGTGGTACTTATGCTCATAAAGATATTGCGTTTCACTTTGCAATGTGGTTAAGCCCTGAATTCCAGATTTATCTTATTAATGAATTTCAACGTTTAAAGGATGATGAAAACAGCCGGCTGAAATTAGAATGGAATTTGCAACGGATTTTAGCAAAAGTCAACTATCATATTCATACTGACACTATCAAAGAAAACCTGATACCGAATGAAATTACAAAACAACAAGCCGGCTTTGTTTATGCTAACGAAGCTGACTTGCTGAATGTGGTTCTTTTTGGAATAACGGCAAAAGAATGGTGAGACAGGGATGTAAGCAACATCGGAAATATCAGAGATTATGCAACATTGGAACAGTTAGTTGTTTTGAGCAATATGGAAAGTATCAACGCATTACTTATCCGGCAAGGGTTACTTCAAAACGAAAGGGTTATACAACTGAATAAAGTCGCTATTTCGCAAATGAAATCTTTAATAGAAAGTAATTCAATCAAAAAACTGAAATAAAGTACAACAAGCAATTTTTTCCTACCCATTCACAATCTTATTATACGATGCCGATATTCCTTTGATCAGCGAAGAGCTGAATCCCTGGTGTTCCATTTCATTTAAGCCTGCAATGGTGCATCCTTTCGGCGTAGTTACCTTATCAATCTCTTCTTCCGGATGACGGTTACCTTTAATCAGTAATTCCGCGGCACCCTTGATGGTTTGTGATGCAATCACCGTAGCCGTATGCGCATCAAATCCGATTTCTATGCCGCCCTGGATGTTGGCCCGGATAAACCGCAGCGCGTAAGCAATGCCACAAGCGCCCAACACAGTGGCTGCATCCATCAGCTTTTCATCAATGCTCACAGAAGCACCCAGATGATTAAACATATCCGTTACCCATTCCACTTGTCCGATAGTGGCGTTCTTGTGACAAAGACAGGTCATGGATTCGCGTACTGCAATGGAGGTATTCGGCATCACTCGGAAAAGCGGCACTTTCATTCCTACCGCTTCCTCTATCTGATGAATCCATACGCCGGTAACGGTACTGATCAAAATATGCTTTCCCGGATCAAGCACCGGCTTAATTTGTTCCATTACATCATATACATTATACGGCTTCAGCGCTACCAGCACCACTTCCGCATTTTGAACCGCTTTGAGATTATCCGTTTCAATATGAACTCCCAGTTCGCCAAAACGGGAAAGCGTCTGTATATTACGTTTAGTAATGGTGATATTTCCAGGCTGAATGAATCCGCTTTCTATTAACCCCTGGGCAATGGATGAACCTAAGTTTCCTCCGCCTATAATGACTATTTTTTTCTGTGCCATAGCTGAATAAGATAAAAAGTATAAAGGAAAATGATAAAAGTATAATTGTGAAAGACAAAAGTATAAAGGAAAAGTATAAAGTACAGGGAGAAAAAGAAATTATTTCAAAGAAGGCATTCTGCTTCAAATCAGAAATGACCTCATACTGACCTTTTTTCGAGATCTACCTCATTGCCAGTGAGGCAAAATGATCTATGGATGCTGTGGAATCTCACGGGTTTTATTAGAAGGAGGATTTACCGCACATTGTCCACCTGCACATCCGAAGGCAAAAATACCCATAGCCACGAAGTAAAGCGAAACAATGCCCATCAGCCACATTTTATCCGCGAAAAAATACGTGGACATCCCTGCGCCACCTACCAGGTAAATCACCCGCCTGACGCTCCATCCTGTAAGAAGTCTTTGTTTCATGATGTACAAAGTTACGGGTTTTTTCCATGTCTCTTTAGCTAAACCAGTAATCCTCTTTCAACCAAAACAATAACGATGATCCCAACAACAATACGGTAATAACCAAACAGCTTAAATCCGTGCTTTTTCAAATAATCAATAAATGTTTTAATGGCGATAATGGCCACTACAAAAGCAACGATATTTCCAACGGCAAGCGCTGTTAAATTATGGCCGTTTTTAAGCATTTCGGGATTATCTTTAAATGCTTTCAACAATTTGTACCCGGTGGCCGCCGCCATCGTGGGCACTGCTAAAAGGAAGGAAAATTCAGCGGCTAATTCACGCGTTAACCTTTGCTGCATGCCGCCGATAATGCTGGCAGCGCTGCGGCTGACGCCCGGAATCATGGCGAGGCATTGCCAAAAACCTATGCGCAATGCCTGAAAAATATTCATGTCCTTTTCATGATGCACCTGCGGTATTTTAAACCATCCATCCACAAATAACAACACTAAACCACCTGCCAGCAGCATAATACCCACTATCAGGGGGCTTTGCAATAGTTTATCTATCCTATCGGCAAAAATATATCCAAGAATCAATGCCGGAATGACTCCGATAATAATTTTCTTATAAAAATCTGCACGGGTGAAATCAAAGAATTTTCTCCAATACAAAACAACAACCGCGAGGATGGCGCCCATCTGCACTACGATTTCAAAAAGTTTGGTAAACTCCAGTTTATCAATGCCCATCCAGGAACTGACTATGATCATGTGTCCGGTGGAAGAAACAGGCAGGAATTCGGTAATCCCTTCTACTATGCCGAGGAGAATAGCTTGAATGAGGTTCATATTAGTTAGACATTAGGTTATCACGTTCTATAATTTGTTCAATTTCCTTGTGTATATCAGGCAACATATCTGTAACCACCGCCCATACTGCCCACAGATCAACACCGATATAATCATGAATCAACTTATCCCGCCTACCGGCCATATTCTTCCATGGGATATTTAGATCTAAATTCCTGTGGTAAATGTTTTGTGGCTTCTCCTATGATCTCGAAGCTTCTGATTACTGCATCTTGTATGAGATTATCATCTAAAAACTCTTGCTGATTAATACCTCTGGTGTATTTATTAATTTTTACAATGCAATCATTGATATGAAGAAGATAGTAAAAATCATTTTTCGGCATGATAAATAACTTGAAAATCTTCTTTTATATGAGGAGCTAAGTAGGAATGGACGAATTTCGAAGTAACTAAATCCACCTTTACCCCAAGAGATTCAGATAATGCATTTTCTACCCCGATGATATCTAGTAAATTAACTGTTTTATTAAACTCTACTAAAATATCCATATCACTTTTCCCCGTTTGTTCATTCCGGGCATAAGAACCAAATATCCCTATCATAGCCGGGTTAAAAGGATACAACTTTTCAACAATTACCTTCTTTTGCACTTCTGAAATCATGTTTATACCATTTAATCAAGAGGCCATTTTATCTTCTTTCGGTTTTTTCATAATGGCAAATACCTCCACAATAAAACCAATGATGACTACAATGGGAGCCAGTGTAATCCGGCGCCAGCTATACACCTGGTTTGGGAAGAACTCGTCCGGATTAGGGCTTTTACCCCCTACCATCAGGGCATATCCCAAAATAAGAATGGCGATGCCTATCAGCATCAAAATATAATTTTCCTTCGTAAAGGGAAAACGTTTTTCGGAAATATCATTTATGGCAGTGCGCTTAGAGACAGCGGTTTTATCTCCTTTTTTTACTGGTTTCGCAGGCATAACAAAACTTTTATCTTTTTATAGTTATTCTTTACCTCAATCTTTAACCTCTATCCTTTCATATCTCACCTTTCCCTTTAATACAGGTCGTCTAGTTTCTTTTTCAAATACTTGGTCACCGACCGGTGAGTGCTCAGCAAAGATATGCAAATCCCGATGATAATCATGCCGATGAACAATAAAATCGTCAGCGTATAGTCTTCCACCATCCGGATTTCCGGCAATTGTTTAACTGCATAGACCATGATCAAAATGATGGCAACAATGGCAATCATGGCACTGATAAATCCATTCAGGACACCCCGTAAGTCAAAAGGCTTGGAAATAAATCCGCGTGTAGCACCCACCATTTGCATGGTTTTTATGAGGAAACGGTTGCTGAACATCGCCAGCCGAATGGTATTATCTATCAACACAATCACCACCAAGCACAGGATAATGCTAACAATAAGGATGATAGCGCCGAATTTTTTCACGTTCTGACTCAGCTTATCCACCAACGATCTCTGGTAATATACCTCCCTTACAACATCATTCTGCATCAACTGGCCCTCTATTTTATTCAGGCTGTCCGGATTCACATACGCTGCCTTTGCCTTCAGATTTACGCTTGCATAAAGCGGATTATATTGGAGCAAAGAGATAAAATCTTCGCCGAATTCCTTTTTAAACTGCGCTGCAGCCATATCCTTGGTGACATATTCTGCAGATTTGGCATACGGGCTGGCGGCAATGCTGTCTCTCAGAGCCATCGCATTCTTATCGGAGGTCCCGTTTCTTAAAATGACCTGGATTTCTATATTTTCTTTGAAATATTTGCTCAGCTTATCGGCGTGAATGACTATAAGCCCGAGTATTCCAAGTAAAAAAAGTACTAATGCCACTCCTACAATAGACATAAAGTAGGATGGCCTCGACCGTTTGGATGAAAAGCTACTTCGCGACATGGACATATTTGCAGGCGAAAATATAAAAAAAGGTTGGTTTACGACACACCAACGAAATTTTAACAATATTATTTCAAGCCTGACAATAGTATATTTGCCGAAATTATTAGCTGATGAAGATATTCGTTCGTGCCTCAACTACCTTTATCCTGGTTTGCGCTTTATATTCCTGCTCCAATAACAATGTCCATATCCGAAATGACTGGAATAAATATTTTTCGGGAAATGGAATTTCCGGTTGCTTCATGCTGCACAATTCAACGCGAAATATTTTTGAGATTTATAATATTTCCGGCACTCAGGAACGACATGCTCCCGGCCAGACTTTCGATATTATGAATGCGCTTGCCGGATTGGAAACCGGAGTTATTGTGGATACCAATATGGTTATTAAAGACAGCGCCGGAGGCGTTCGTCCTGACCTGACAATGGCCGAAGCCTTTCGCCGGTCTGATGAAGCTTATTTTTCAGTTATCTCACAACGTATCGGAAAAATAAAAATGGATTTCTGGATGGATTCGGTTAAATATGGCAATAAAGCCATTCTCCCGTACAACAGCCAATTCTGGATGAATGACACATTGCAGATTTCTCCTGATGAGCAGATGGGCCTGATGGAAAACCTTTATTATGGAAAGCTGCCGTTTCAATCCCGCAGCGTGAGGCTGGTAAAAGGTTTATTGCTTCAGGAAAAAAACATGAATTACTCCATAAGCTATCAATCGGGCTTTCTGACGACCGGTCAATTGAATACCGGATGGATAACCGGCTGGATAGAAAAAAGTGAGCATCCCTATTTCTTTGTCTTATACATGAATACTCCCGATAAAAGCGAAGATTTGAAAGCATTGGGATTCAGAATCTTACACCAAATCCTTTCCGGGGAAGGTTTTTTTAAGCAACCTGGTTAAAATCTTATTATACGGAAAATGGATGAACGGTAGCCCTGAAAGCAACTTTCAAAGCATTTACTGCGTTAACTTTATACTAAATCATTTTACCCAAAACCACAAAATATGCTAATACAATCTATCCTACTGGTCACTGCCATGCTAATCGTCCC
>SCQV01000138.1 GCA_004299085.1 Chitinophagaceae bacterium
AAATCTGCCTGAAAGGCCGACGAAGCATGGCTTGTCGGGGTTAACCCTGACAAAAAATGGCAAAGAAGCCATTTTTTCGTCACTGCTTCGCAGAAATTTTGCTACTGCAAAATTTGGGTTTAATGGATATATGCTTAAAAGTTAAAAATATTTATATTTGAGGGGTAATTGAAGGATGTGTGTGGTGGTTACTTCATCTTTTAACAAAAATCATGTCAATTATGGAAACTAAACTGTCTCAGAAATTCGTTGCCGAGCTGATTGGCACCTTCGCGCTAGTGCTATTTGGTTGTGGCGCTGCAGTCATTGCGGGAAAGACCACGGCGGGCGCTCTTTCCGGTCTTGGACTCTTGGGTATTGCCTTTGCCTTCGGATTAGCTCAGCTAATTATGTGCTATGCCATTGGGGGTATCAGTGGGAGCCACATCAACCCGGCAGTCACTATTGGGATGCTGATAGTAGGAAAGATTAAGATTGGTGACGCCATCGCCTATATTATTGCACAACTGATAGGAGCGGCGCTTGCAGCTTTTGTACTTATGGCTATCCTGAGAGGATTACCCGATTTTCAAATGGGTGAATGGGCTTTAGGATCAAATGGATGGGGGCCTGGTTACCAAAATGGGTACAGCATGGGTTCAGCTTTTCTGGCTGAAACCGTCATGACTTTCCTGTTTTTATTCGTGATATTTGGTGTTACTTCCAAACGCGGGTACAGCTCAATGGCAGGTATTGCTATAGGTCTCGCTCTGACGGCTATACACCTCTTTACTATTCCCATCACCGGAACTTCGGTAAATCCTGCACGAAGCTTTGGCCCCGCTATTTTTGCGGGCGGTATCGCCTTGTCCCAACTGTGGCTGTTCTTTGCAGCGCCTATTCTTGGGGCCATTATCTCGGCTCTCGTCTGGCGAGCTTTGGATAAAAAGAATGTTGCCGCATGAAAACATAAAAGTCAATTTGTGATAAGCCACTATCGGGTCATGAATAATGATTGGGGGCAAGTATAAGGGCTAAACGCCATCCTATCGTTTCTCCTATTGAAAATAGCAGCGGAAATCCCAGTTTAAGTTGTTGTAATTATCGGACCTTCCTGGTGTTTTTTTCATACAAGTGGTTCCGCAGATTCAACTACTTTCTTCTTTTCCCCAAGCAATCCCTGAAGTATTAACGCAAACAGTACTACTCCAAGACATCCGATCACATTGAGCCAAAGGAAGGAGACTATATTCAGTATGTAAACAATAATCACGATAGCTTCAGTAATTAATGCTGATAAAAATACAGGGGTTCCATTCAATTTTTTAAGATAAAATGCCACAATGAAAACACCTAAGATAGTCCCGTAAAAAATGGACCCCAGAATATTGACCGCTTCTATCAGGCTACCCATCCTGTGCGCAAATTGCGCTACCAGAATACAGAATATGCCCCACCCTAAGGTACACCAACGCGATACATTCAGATAATGTTTATCAGAAGCATCTTGTTTGAATAATCGTTTATAAATATCCACGATGGTAGTAGAAGACAATGCATTCAAAGCGGCTGCTATAGAACCCCACGCCGCTAAAAAAATAATTGCAATTAACAAGCCTATTAATCCTTCAGGCAACTTATTTAACACATAATAAAGAAAAATGTAGTTGGTATCGTTAGTATCTGCCAGGGGATCCGCTTTTTTGATAACCTGTTGAGCTTCCGTACGCAATTGTTTGCTTTCTGCCTGCGATTTTTTTAAAACAGTGGTCCAGTGATTCACTTCCGCTGTATTCTTTTCGTGCATAGCCAGCACCATATTCTGAACCTGCCGCTGCTTTTCCAGCGACAATTGATTATATTGACCCTGGACTTGTCTTAAATCATTGGCATAGGGCGTTTTATATACTTCTTCAATTTGTGCCTTGTTGAATAAAACCGGTGATTCATAAAACTGATAGAATACAAATAATAAAGCGCCAATCAATAGAATTAAAAACTGCATAGGAACTTTTACGAACCCATTCATCAATAATCCTGTCCGGCTTTCAGCTATGGAGCGCCCGGTGAGATAGCGCCCGACTTGCGACTGGTCGGTTCCGAAATAGGAAAGCGCCAGAAAAAAACCACCTATAATTCCACTCCAGATATTATATTTATCTTTCCAGTGAAAATCCGTGACAATGACATCCAGCTTTCCCAATTTCCCCGATACATGCAATGCATCTGAGAAGCTGACGTTGGACGGCAGAAGCTTTACTACTAAATATCCTGCGATAAACATACCGGCAAAGATGATAAAGAATTGTTGCTTCTGGGTATAAGCCACTGCTTTTGTTCCGCCAACAACAGTATAAATAATGAGCAATCCGCCCATCACAATGTTAGTCAGATAAATATTCCAGCCTAACAAAGAAGACAGGATAATAGAAGGTGCATAAATGCTGATACCTGTAGAAAGTCCGCGTTGCAATAAAAACAAAAAAGAAGTGAGTGCACGCGTTTTTACATCAAACCGGCCTTCTAAGAATTCATAAGCGGTAAAGACTTTTAGTTTATGAAAAATAGGAACAAACGTGACGCACAAAACTACCATAGCTAAAGGCAATCCGAAATAATATTGAACAAAGCGCATTCCATCCGTATATGCCTGACCCGGGCCGGAAAGAAAGGTAACGGCGCTGGCCTGTGTACCTATGATAGATAATAAAATGACATACCAGGGCATGGAGCGGTTACCCAGATAATATGAATCCATGCTACGTTGCCCCCGTCCGCGGATCAGTCCGTAAATAATGATCCCCGCAAGCGTTACAATTAATACAATCCAGTCGGGAGCACTCATGAGAAATGTTTGGTGAAAAAGTAAAAGATAATAATTAACAGGGCCAACCAGACAATGACCGCGATATAAAATCTCCGCCATGTTCCGAATACGGGGGGATGTTCTTCCTCATCGTGATTATGATTAACAGGCTTACTCATGCGGCGTAATTAGTGAGTCAAGGCAAATAGAAATGAAGTCCCAACTGATACAGTAAAATTAAGTGAAAGAAAGCATATAAGAATATTCCCACTCAATAATATGATGAACGGGAACATTTGTTAAAACACAAAATGATTTCTACTTATTACCGGTTGATGAGCAAAGCAGAACCGTTTTGGTGAGCGGAGTCGAACCCACCGGTAACTTCCGTTATGGGAGAGCCTACGCATCCGTTTGGCATTTGTATATGCAGTAAAGCAGCAACGGTTGGGGTTATATCAGTCATGTGTACCGTACGGTTGGAGGCGCCATGATGAATGCCCCATCCCATAAAAATTAACGGAATGTGTGTGTCAAAAGGATTCCAGTTGCCATGCGTAGTGCCGGTAGTCCCATGTCCGCTAAACCAGCCCGGTTCAGGAATAATAATAACAGGGCCACACCGTTTCCGGTTATATCCATTAATGATCATCGTTTTGAGTGGCTCGGGAACAGGCGCTTCTCCTATATGATCAATATCCACCGCATATTGCACACCCGGTTGTTCTCTCAAAAAATCAACCGTTGTTTTTTTTACGGCTTCATCATCCAAATGATGCTCCTTCATTTTTTTCATATCATAATTGATATGATAATTCATCCCGGATAAGACTAATTTTTCCACTCCAAACTGCCGATTTAAAGTCGCATTCAATTGTTTGATCATATCGCTCTCCTTCAAAAAATCTGCGGGAATATGGTGTTCTTTCATAAATCCTATAGCATGTGCCGCACCATGATCTGCTGTCAGGAAAACAAGATAATTACCCTTGCCTATTTTTTGATCCAGGAATTTGAAAAAGGAAGCGAGGTCTTTATCCAAGCGCAAATAAGTGTCTTCTATTTCTATAGAATTAGGCCCAAACTGATGGCCCACATAATCTGTAGAAGCACAATTGATAGTCAGAAAATCTGTGGCCGTTCCTTGTCCCAACGCATATCCATTTATTGCTGCCTCGGCAAATTTCAAGGTAAGCGTATTGCCAAAAGGCGTCGAACGAATGACACCATGATTCTTCTGATAAAACTGGTTTACCGCATGTGGAAAGACAGGAGATGTTTCGCCATTATAAGCACCTTCCCAGGATACCTTATCTGTTGTACTTTGCGTATAAGTATTGACAGGATACAGGGTATTCCAGCCTTTGGAAACTAATTTTGCCGGTTCTTCTTGTGCATTAAATTTTTTAACCCATTCGGGTAAATCCTGCATGTAATAGGTACTCGTTATAAACCGGGCGGAAGCATCATCGAACCAGAAAGCGGCATTGGCCGTATGTCCTGCGGGTAAAATAGCTGCACGGTCTTTCAACGAAATACCAACCACTTTTGAATGAAAATTTGTAGCCACGCGCAATTCATCCGTAACGGTGGAAACCAGCATATTACGGGGAGACATTTCACCTGCACCCCCTGCAGCACCGACCGTTTGAACCGTAGGGTCTTCCGTACAATACCAATGTTTACCCGTTTGCTGATCTATCCAGTCGTTACCTACAATCCCATCAATCGCAGGTATGGAGCCCGAAAAAATAACGGTGTGTCCTACCGCAGTATAAGATGGCAAATAATTAATGAGTGTATTTTCACAAGAAAAACCATCCTTCAATAGTCTCTTAAATCCACCTTCTCCATAACGACTATTATAACGATAAAGGTAATCCCAGCGCATTTGATCTATCGCAATGCCCACCACTAATTTAGGTCTTGATAGTTGTGCTTTCTGCGCATTTACATAAGAGGAAGGGAAAATAAATAACAGAAAGCAGACGGATAGAATAGCAAAGGTCTTTTTGAGCATAGTCAAATTTTTTTTAAGGAATTAACGGTTGATATATTTTATATCAGAAAGGCGAAGATATTAAAAATCGAGGACACTCCTTACCATTAACCACTTACTACTCAATGTCGTTTAGTTAAGAGATTATTTTCTAAAATGACCATAGTTCGACAAGCTGCCAATGACATACAGCGTAAGCTGTTCAAGACTAGTCATGTAAAATTTCCCACAAAGACACAAAGTTCACAAGGTAATCTCTGTCGTGATTTTGTGGAAGTTTGAATTGTCATTTTCAAAGGACTTATCCCGGCATTCCGGGAAACTAACTACTCACCATGACTATCTTTGTATCACCCTGTCCAAAGGACTCTCTTCCGAAGCCTGCCTGATCGGACTGGCAGGGGTGTCGGATACCTTAGCTAAACGACATGAACTTACCATTTACTGTTTATTGTTCATAGATCACGCTTCTTCTTTTACCTTCTTAAACTGCATATTATACAGCTTATAATAAAACCCCTGCTTTTCCAATAAAGATTCGTGTGTCCCAGACTCCTTGATTTCTCCTTTATCCAACACAATAATCTGGTTGGCTTTATTGATAGTGGACAAACGGTGTGCGATTACAATAGCCGTTCTGTTATGAATGAGCTTGTCCGTAGCTTGTTGGATAAGTTGTTCTGATTCGGTATCAATA
>SCQV01000139.1 GCA_004299085.1 Chitinophagaceae bacterium
TGCCATAAACGGCCTGAATGGACTGTTAAGTCACCGGCAGAGGCTTCCACAATAAATTCATCCGGGTCTTCCGTATTGTCCACAAAATACTTTTTGCGGAAAAGCATATCCGGCAAACCTTTATTGTGAGTCCCGGGTATAATGCGAAGGCTTCCTTTTTCTTTGGGGGAATCATCCAGGTATATCCCTACATTCAACATGGGATTCAGCTTGAATTGGGTAAAAAGGTCCCTCAATCCGTCTGTATGCCAGCCCAATTTGGTAAAATTGCTTTCACCGGTATTCACATAGTGATTGATGACTAACCCGTCTTTTTCTGTTTCTGCAATACGGGAACCATTCCCTAAAAAATCTTTGAGATTTTGAAGCCTTTGATCCTGCAGCAAATTATGTAAATACTCACTCTCAAGGGATGAAAAAGCAAACCGCTGAACAATTGAAGTACCGTTTTCATCTTTTCCGTATTTAATGGGAATACCGTTTATCTTTTCCACACTGGCATTAATCCATTCTTTTTCAATGTCGGCTACTGCATTCAATGCATTTTGTATTTGCTCAGGGGTCAGATAGTTTTTAAAGTGGATGAAACCAAATTCATCGAAAAAAGCTTTTTGTTCTGGTGTTATACCTTCTTTTTCCAGGACAAACTCTCTTGTTATATCCATGAATAGATAATTAAGGATGAAGTTATATCAACACGTAAAAATTCAAAACTTATCATTAGTCCCCAAAAGTAGTACAGTTTTCTCATTTTGTCACGAAAAATTATTGATAAAAATTATAGGAGTGCCAAATCTTTAATGCTGTTATGCATTCGGCTAATCTCTCTAATGCCCTATCCTACTTTTTCCAGCCCAATCCGGGCAACCCGGTCACGGTCATCATTCCTCCTTTCAAATTGAAAGCTTTGGAAACTATATCTTTTGCCAAATCCAGGCTGCCGTCTAAATCTATATACCGGGTATGGGGTTGTGAGAAGGCAACATGCAGTGTTCCGGCAATGCTGATAGCGCTTTCGTCATTACATCCCCACATCAGGTCAATACCGGCCGCTCCGGCGACGGCCGCAATCTCCCACGCAGGCTGAATCCCGCCACATTTCATTAGCTTAATATTAAAAATACCGCAGGATTCCGGATGGGCAGCTAATTGTAATGCATCCGAAACATTTACCAGCGATTCATCAGCGGCAATCATTTTACGGATGTTCAACGGAAGCTGCTTTAACTTAACCGTATCATTCACGGATAATGGCTGCTCAATAAGCTCTAAGTCCAGGGATTTTACCTGATTGTAAAAATGCAATACTTCATCAGGAGAATAACCCTGGTTGGCATCTATGCGGATATGAACCGTATCCTTATATTTTTTTCTGAGCTGCACTAAACGCTCAATATCTTCTTTCAGATTTTTTCCCAATTTTACCTTTAAATAGCGAAATCCTCTTTCATAATATTCAGCCGCTTCCCGCATAGTTTCTTCCACATTTTTAATTCCTATAGTAATGGAAGTAGGAAGCGATTGTATTCTTTGACCAAGGAACTGAACCACCGGAATTCCTAACCACTGACAAAAAGCATCATGTAGAGCAATATCCAGCGCTGCTCTGGCGCCGGCATGATTTTTTAATGAACTATGAACTACGTAAAGACAATCATAAAACTGACGGATATCTTTTTTCAGTAAAAGGTCTTTATCCCATTTTTGCAAAGCAAGTAAAGTAGCTTGTTCATCATCGCCCACAACTTGTGTACTGGGATTTGCAGTTCCTAATCCGGTGATACCATTTTCCAAAGTGATAACAACGACCACATTTTCCACTTTACTGATGGTTTTATAAGCAATGGTATAAGGACGTGTGAGTTCTAAATTTTCAATACGGTATTCGATAGAGGTTATGCGCATGGTTGTTTTATTGTTTTACTAATGTCTAATTGGAGAGCTTTTGTCTCACTTGTGTTTCAATCTGATTGATAATGATTCGCTATTCTCTTATTCTGTATTGTATCCAATTACCTTGATTATTTTGAAGTTTATACTTTTTGAGTTTATATGTAACCCTATCTATACTAATCTCATTAATTTTTGGTAAACGTGTTGGATAGTTAGATAATTCAAGCTTCCCTATATTTTCAGGATCTTCTATTATTTTAATTTTTCGGATTAATCCATCTTCGTTATTTGTCTGAATGATGCGCCAATTCGGAGCACTACTTGTTATTCCCGTCAAGTAGAATTGGCAAATTATTTTATTCTTTGGGTTATTCTCACTTTGATAGGTAATAACATCCTTCATTTCTGGTGGTGTAAATATTGTGAAGAAAAATGAAATAAAACCTGCTCCTAAACACAATAGCAATAATAAGAATGATGAAAACCCACCGGTTGATTTTTTATTTTCCCGATTAATATTCCATATTAAAAGTAAAATTAAAAAAGCTGTAATAAGCCAGAATGGAAGTGTAAAAGTCAAAAGGTTAGAAATGATTCCATTCATAATTTCAAAATTGTCAGCCCCTATTATACGTTCAAGAATTATCGAAATAATAAATAGAAGGCCGATGATTATTGCCCATTTTGCGCTCCAACCTAAATGTTTATTCTCGTTCTCCATAAAGTAGTAATATTAATGCAATGAGTATTTCACAAGTACCCGAAACAATTTAAACTACAAATCTATTTCAAATACTCCTGAAACAAATTATAAATCCTGGAATATTCATCTGTCCAACTGCTGGACTCTTTAAAGTCATGGCTTTCTACTGGATAGACGGCTAATTGCCAATTTTTCTTTCCTAGTTCAATCAGCTTTTGTGTCAGTCTTACAATATCCTGAAAATGCACATTCGTATCCATCATGCCATGACACATCAGCAGCGGCTTTTGCAGTCCATTGGCAAAATAAATGGGAGAGCTTTGCAAATACGCTAAGCTGTCATCCTGCGGATCATTCAGT
>SCQV01000140.1 GCA_004299085.1 Chitinophagaceae bacterium
CATTATTTTTTTTGTCTGCCTGTCATCATAAATCCGGTAACAAAAATAATACAGTACCGGAAGCGGTATCTGCCCAGTATTCCGATTCCCTTTTTCAGTCTGAAAAGTTGAAGACCATCTCAGACTCAATTAATAAATTTCCTGATAGCGCTAATTTGTATTTCGAAAGAAGCGGGATGCTATATGTTATGAAAGAGTATGATCTTGCGGGAAAAGACATTCAAAAAGCGATTGCGCTGGACCCGATGCGGGTGGATTTTTTTATCGCTTTAGGCGAAATACAAATTACGGAAAACCATTTCACGAATGCAGCCAAAGCTTTCAGAGAGGCACTGAACCTGGATTCAAAAAACCGGATGGCCCGGCTACAGCTTTGTTTCAGCTTATTTAGCCAAAAAGATTACCAGGGAACAATACGTGAAACGGATACGCTGTTGAAAATAGATTCGCATATTGCCCAGGCTTATGGATTGCAGTCGCAAGCTTATGAAGCGCTGAAAGATACTGCCAGAGCATTTACGTTGATGAAAAAAGCAGTAGAGTTAGCGCCAAACGATTACAATGCATTGATGGCCATGGGCGATTTGTTGCTGCGGCATCATAATGATACTGCTTTGCAATATTATGAGCGGGCTAAGGTCGCTGACACCACGCAGAGCGAGCCTTTATTTTGTATCGGATTGTTTTATGCACGGAAAAATGAACCGCAAAAAGCGATTGCCGCCTATAAAGCCTGTATTGGAAGAGATGCTTTTTATTTAGACGCTTATATGAATCTTGGAGAGATGTATGAAAATGAAAATGACTGGCAAAATGCCTTAAAAGTTTATAACTTAGCTACCAAAATCAGTCCGACGAGTTCTGATGCTTTTTATCGTCGCGGATTATGTTTTGAAAAGCTCAACAATATCAAGGCGGCGATCAATGATTATGAAAATGCGCTGGATTTGAAAAGTACCAATACGGAAGCCAAGGCAGCTTTGGCGCGGTTGAAGAAAAACAATACCAACACAAACTCTTAAAATAAATGCCCTTTTCACAGAAAAAAGTAATGATAGCGCCTTCACTCTTAGCCGCCAATTTCCTTGAAGTCGGCAAAGCAGTGAAAATGGTGAATGAAAGCGATGCCGCCTGGCTCCATCTGGACGTAATGGACGGACGATTTGTTCCCAATATCAGCTTTGGGCTGCCGGTTATCAGGGACATAAAAAAGGTCTCCAAAAAGCCAATGGATGTTCACCTCATGATTTTAGAGCCGGAAAAATATGCGGAAGCTTTTCGCAATGCCGGGGCCGATCATTTGATCGTGCACATAGAAGCGTGTCCGCACTTGCACAGCAACTTGCAACAAATCAAATCATTGGGGATGAAAAGAGGCGTAGCCATTAATCCACATACCCCTGTTTCTTTTTTGCAGGACATTCTTCAGGATATTGATACCGTTTGCATGATGACCGTGAATCCTGGTTTTGGCGGGCAAACATTTATTCCTCATTCATTTACTAAAATTCACGAATTGCGGCGTATGATTGACGAAAAAGGACTGTCCACATTAATAGAAATTGATGGCGGTGTAACGCTGGATAATGCGAAAGAAATTATGGATGCCGGCGCCGATGTATTGATTGCCGGTAATACGGTTTTCAGCGCTAAAGAACCGGAAAAAGTTATCAAACAACTGAGCCTTTGTACAAAATCGTAAACCTTCTTTGAATGATTAGTCATTTTGATGTAGGTTTGGCATGGAGAAACTTTTAATCCCCCTGGTAAATAATGAAAGCATGAATATTACGGGGTATAATTTTTAAGAATAAAAACTTTTACGGGTTTTAAATTGTAAAAAAGTAAACGAATACATTTTGACAGAAACAATCATTCATCTCGAAAACATTAATCCCATTGAATTTTTCGGCGTTAACAACGGGAAGCTGGATATTTTGAAGAAAAAATTTCCCCTGCTGAAAATTCTTTCCCGCGGAACACAAATAAAGCTTTCCGGTGCGCCGGAAGAGATAGAAACAGCGCGGGAAAAGATTAATCAGATCATAAAATATATAGAACGGAACGGTCATGTAAGCTCAAATTATTTTGAACAGATTTTGGGTGGCGAGCAGGTTGTCAATGGTTTTAATGCAAAGGATGACAACGAAATTCTGGTATATGGCCCCAATGCGCACGTGGTACGGGCACGTACCGCCAATCAGAAAAAATTAGTTGAATTAGCAGGAGAAAATGACATTGTATTTGCCGTAGGCCCTGCAGGTACCGGTAAAACCTATACTGCCGTGGCTATTGCCGTGCGTGCATTAAAAAATAAAGCCGTGCGGAAAATTATCCTGACACGCCCGGCTGTAGAGGCGGGTGAAAGCCTGGGGTTCCTCCCCGGAGATTTAAAAGAAAAAATTGATCCTTATCTGCGTCCGTTATATGATGCATTGGATGATATGATCCCTGCTGATAAGCTGAATTATTATATGGCAACGCGTGTAATAGAAATCGCTCCATTGGCATATATGCGAGGGCGTACGCTGGATAATTCTTTTATCATTCTGGATGAAGCACAGAATGCCACCGACCTGCAGTTAAAGATGTTTCTGACCCGGATTGGCGCCTCTGCCAAAGCGATTATTACCGGCGATCTGACACAGATTGATCTGCCGCAAAACCAACGATCCGGACTGGCAAAAGCGGTCAGGCTGCTGCGGCATATTCATGGCATAGGACATCTGGAACTGAATGAAGAAGATGTAGTGAGGCATCGCCTGGTAAAAGCGATCATTAAAGCTTACGAAAAAGATAAAGACCACGAAACGCTTCATGCCCATAAGACCGAACATTAACCGATGCTATATCTTATTATGGTTAATAACGGGAATAAGCTTTCTCTTTTTGCCTTTTTCCTGCAAAGATGCCGTTTCTGAAAGCCCTTCTGCTATAGCCAGATTCAGGGCAGAACAAAAGGCAGATTTGGAGAAAATACTTTACGGTAAATCTCTTTTAAAAGACGGCGATCTGGTATTGAGAACGGGGAATGACTTTATTAGTTTAACATTGAGGCAATTTTCCGTTCACAACAAAACATATTCTCATTGTGGAATAGTACGGATCATTGACGGTAAAATTTATGTCTATAATGCCATTGGCGGCGAAGACAACCCCAATGCAAGATTGAGAAGAGATTCTTTTGAAGCCTTCTGCAATCCGGAACATAATACGGGATTTGGAATTTTCAGGTATTCTTTAACCCAGGTTCAATTTGGCCGCCTGGACAGCATGGTGGATTTATATTACAAGCTCAGAATAAAATTCGACATGAAGTTTGATCTTAAAACAGACAGCGCCATGTATTGCGCTGAATTTGTTTATAAGGCTGTGACACGCGCTACAGAAGATTCATCGTTTATACCATTATCTCATATTGGAGACTTTGAATATGTCGCCATTGATAACCTGTTTTTAAATGGGCATACCAAGCCAGTATATCAGGCAAAGTTCTGAGGATAAAAGCGCTGCCTGCCGTAGTAATTAATGGGAGTGTGGAGGCTAATTAGGGTTTGCTCAATAATAATAGACTGAATCCCTTAGTGGGATTCAGTCTATTTATACCAATTTGGATGCAAGGTTTTTATAAGAAAATGTTCGAATCCCATGCATCAAATTTTTCACTCTCTGTTACCTTTGTTTTAAAAAGAGTGAGAATATGTTCAAATATTAAATTCTTTATTTCAAAGGATACAAAATATCCACCTATTCGGGTAAAAATCCCGTTTTAAAATATCCATTGAGTTGTTGAGCAAGCCCTAATTAAATGATCCTCCGCTAGTTACCATAGATTCATGTTTATCATGGAGCACTCAAAGAGCAGGACAAAAGCAGGATACTCCCTGTCTCCTCCCTACCATCGCCCTATTAAAAGCGCACTTAAGGTATCAACGAGCCGGCAATATTACTTCGCTTATCAAGGTGAAATGGCTCGCACTCACGTTAATTACCGTGAGCACACTGTTCATTTTATACCCTCATTTCAAATCGTTTACTTAAACGCATTAAGCTTACTCTTTCTCCGGTTTCTTTATTTCTTCCACTCCATCGCCATTATTTACCTCCCCGTCCATATCCCCTGCCTGCGCTAATGCCAGTTTATTTAATTTTTTTCTCCCATAGCTCCACCTGGTAATAAGTACATACAGAGTCGGTACAGTAAATATTCCTAATAAGGTAGCTACCAGCATACCACCCACCACTGTAAATCCGATATTTAACCTGGAGGCAGCACCCGCTCCTGTAGCCAGGCAAAGCGGAAGCACACCGAATATGAAGGCAAAAGAGGTCATCAGAATAGGCCTGAATCTTAATTTAGTCGCTATCAAAGTGGCTTGTATTAATGGAACTCCCCTGTCAACCCTTTCTTTGGCATATTCAACAATTAAAATAGCATTCTTGGCAGCGAGACCAATCAGGCAAATTAAACCGATTTGTGAATATACGCTATTCTGCAGGCGTCCTAACCATAAAGCCAAAATAGCTCCGAATAAGGCAACCGGTACAGTTAATAAGATGGAAAACGGTACCGACCAGCTTTCATAAAGGGCCACCAGTAATAGAAATACAAACAAAATAGACAACATAAAAATCAGGATGGTCTTATTACCCGCTTCCATTTCCTGTAAAGAAATATTGGTAAAATCATAACCGAAGTTCGAAGGTAATACCTGAGCAGCGACTTGCTCCAAAACCTTGATAGCATCACCACTGCTATAACCGGGAGCAGCATTACCATCAATTTCCGTAGAGCGGTATAAATTATAATGGCTAATGACTGGAGGTCCGCCTGTCTTACTGACATCCACCAGCGCACTTAACGGAACCATCTGGCCCTGAGCATTTTTTACATAATATTGAGACAAATCACTAATGTTGGCTCTATAAGCAGTATCGGCTTGTATTAAGACGTGGAATTCCCGCTCAAACCGGGTAAAATCATTGACAAAAGAACCTCCCATGTAAGTACTCAGCGCAGTAAATACGTCGCTGATTTGAACGCCCATCAATCTGCATTTATCCCGGTCCACTTCCACATGATATTGGGGTGAATAAGGAATATAAAAGTCATAAGCCCTGCCAATTTCGGGGCGCTTATTGGCAGCAGCCAGAAATTTGTGCAAAACCTGGTCAAATTGCTGAAGGTCTTCGCCACTTCTTTGTTCCAAGATAAATGAAAAACCTGAACTGTTTCCGAAACCGCTCAAAGTCGGTGAAGGGATAACCACTATTTTCGCATTAGTAATATGAGAGAATTGAGCTTCTAATCTTTTTATAAAATGATTCATGTCCAGCCCTTTGGCATCCCGTTCGTCCCAGGGTTTCAGGCTTACCCAGAAAGAGGCGGCATTAGGTTCCTGTGCACCGCCCCCCGCAAAATTCAGCCCGGAAAGGCCGAAGAAATGAGAGACCGCACTTGAATCATCTCTCAGAATTTTACTAACTTGGTGCGTTACTACCTCAGTGCGTCCCAGAGAGGACCCTTCGGGCAAAACAGCCGCTATAATCAAGGATCCCATGTCTTCTTGTGGTACAAACGTGGTCGGGACCGTTCTAAACAGATAAAAAGTAAACGCAAAAATGAGGATCAGCACAATGGCCACTACATACGTCTTACGGATGGCATTTCTGACTCCTTTATTGTAATGTTCGGTCACCTTGTTAAACCAGGAACTAAAATGGTAGAAAAACCAATTGATTCCTTTTGAACTTTTATTGAATTCCTCAGGACGTAAAAGAAGGGTACATAATACAGGCGTAAGCGTCAATGCAAGAAAAGCGGACAATATGACGGAAAAAGCAATCGTCAGAGCAAACTGTTGATAAAGCCGTCCACTGACCCCCGGAATAAATGCCGCAGGAATAAAAACCGCTGCCAGGATTAAAGACATGGCAATAATGGGGGCCTGCACTTCTTTCATAGCCTGTAAAGTGGCTTCCCGGGGTTGAAGCTTGGACACATCAATGTTGCGTTGGGTGGCCTCTACTACCACAATAGCGTCATCCACCACTATTCCTATCGCCAGGACGAATCCAAATAAGGTAAGCGTATTGATAGAAAAGCCGAATAGATTCAAAAACAGAAACGCACCAATAAGTGAAACAGGAATCACTAATATCGGAATGATCGTCGCACGCCAGTTTTCGAGAAAGATAAAAACGACGAAAGCCACCAGTATCAACGCTATCAGCAGGGTAATGACTACCTCACGTATGGACATCCTGACAAAAGGGGCCGTTTGAAAAGGCATTACCCACTCTAAGTCTGGCGGGAATGATTTAGCTAACTGATTCATTTTAGCCTCCACCAAATCAGCCGTTTGCAGTGCATTGGCGCCAGGGGCCAGATAAACAGCCATACCTGTGCCATTCACTCCATCTACCACATGCTCGGTACTATAAGAGAAGGTACCCAACTGAATCTTTGCTACATCTTTCAATTTCACTAAAGAGCCATTGGAGGGATCTGATGCCACAATGATATTGCCAAACTGTTCGGGAGTCTCTAACTGACCATTTACGGTAATATTATATTCAAAAGATTGTGATGGAAGGGCTGGAGAAGATCCAACAGTTCCTGCCGGCACTTGCTGATTCTGATCCTGTATGGATTGCACCACCTGATTAGCCGTAAGTCCCAAAGCCGCCATTTTCTGGGGATTGAGCCAAATCCGCATACTATAGTCCTGCCCGAATGAAAAAGCCTGTCCAACCCCCGGCACACGGGCTATTTCAGGTACAATAAAAATATTCAGATAATTATTCAGGAAAGTATTGCTATGTGTATTTTTAGGAGATTTCAAGCCAATGAGCATTAACACATCATTTGATCTTTTGACGACCGAAACGCCTGTGCGTGTCACTTGAGAAGGTACGATAGGCAGGGCCTGGCTCACCCTGTTTTGCACGTCCACCGTCGCGATATCCGGATCTGTTCCAACCTGAAAGGTAACCGTGATACTACTGCTACCGTCATTGGCGCTGGTAGAGCTCATGTACATTTCCCCAGGTACACCGTTGATCTGTTCCTCAATAGGTGTTGTCACCGTATTCTCCACCGTTTTGGCATTTGCCCCAATATAGTTAGAGCGAACGGACACTATTGGCGGTGTGATATCCGGCATCTGGGCAATGGGCAAAGAAATAATGGAAATAATGCCCAGTATTACCAAAATGATAGCTACTACAATGGTAGTATTCTTTCGCTTTATAAATCCTTCCGAAATTGGCATATCAAGTAAATTTTGAAACGTGAGAACAACGCCTCCGGTTTCCTATTCATTTTCCGTTTTCACATTGACGGTATCTCCCGGTGCTACATTTACAATCCCATTAACGACCACTTTATCTCCAGCCCGTAAACCGTCGTTTACGACCGTCAGGCTATCCACAATATCTCCCGGGGTAATCGGTGTTGTTTCAACTACATTTCCTGCTCCGATTGTATAGACACTGGTCTCATTCAGTGTTTGTATCAATGCATTTGTTGGAATTGCCAGCGCATTACCTGATGTGGCATGCTGGATCACTACGGCTGCACTCATACCCGATTGCAGTATATGATTTGCATTAGGAAATTCCAGCCTGATAGTTATAGTACCTGAATTGGCATCCACCATATTATTAATCATCAGTAGCTTTCCCTTTTGGGAATACATTGTCCCGTCCGGCATTCGAAGCAAATAGGTGAGGCCGGCCTCTCTACTTTTATTCGTGAACTCCTCTATGTCATTTTGGGGAACATTGAAATCCACATACATTGGATTGTCATTCACGATAGTATTTACCAGCGTTTGTCCTGAGTTAATGATATCGCCAAGCTTTACCTGGGCTATTCCAATCTTCCCGCTGATGGATGCTCTCACTTCCGAATGGTTCAGATTAGTAGCTGAACTGTTTAATGCTGCCTCATCCGCTGCTACATTGGCCTGGGCAACTTTTACGTTTGTCCCCTGCTGATCCACTAATTGTTCGGCAATGGCATCATGCTTTTGCAAATCCAAATACCGCTTGTAGTCACGCTGTTTTTGTGCAAGGTCTGCTTTGGCTTGTTGCAAATTGGCCGTGGCCTGATTATAGGCAGCCTGGAAGCGGCTTTTATCTATATCATATAATATCTGGCCCCGTGTTACCCAACTCCCGTCTTTTGCATGAACGGCCTCCAGATACCCGCTCACATCCGGCCGAATCTGTACAATAGTATTAGCCGCCAGTGTCGCCGGAAAATGCTGTTCAACAATATATTTGGAAGGCGTAACAGTATAAGCAATTACGGTCGCTTTCATTTTCATACCCGCCATTCCTTTGGCATGTTTGGATTTATTGCTGCAGGAAGCCATTATTATCAAAGTCAAAGCAAGCATCATTGGCAATATCCTTCCTGATCTTGCAACACGGCAGGAGTTATGAAAGCCTTTGCTTTTTAAATAGGATCTTATTCTGATTAAATTTATCATAAATCATTTTATTTGTATTTTTCCATCTGTTATGGATTAATTTTACCCAAGGCCTGTTGCAAATCAACCCCACTCATCAGGGTATTCAATAAAGCATCAATATAATTACTCTGAGATTGCTGCAACTCGTTTTCGGCAGACAACAAGTCAAGGCTGGAGGATACTCCTTGTTCAAACCGGTATTGAGTACGTTCATAAACACCCTCTGTAAGGTTCATATTTTCTTTCTGTGTACTTAGTTGTGCCAGGTTGTTCTGATACTGTATGTAAGCATTTTTAATCTGAAGATGTATTTGTTGAATCAGATTATTTAAATCGTTTTGAGATTGCGCTAAAGTAATTTTTGCTTCATTTGTTTGATGAATGCGTTCGGTACCTGAAAAGATAGGGAATGAGAGATTAAGTCCGACTGCAGAATTACCATATCCGATATTATAGAGTTTCCCGAAAGAGGGTGAAAAGTAATTGTAACCATAATCGAGATACGCAGATAAGGAAGGAAGATAAGAAAGCTTGACGTTTTTCAGGCTAAGTTCGTTCAATTGGTCTTGGATTTGCTGCATGGTATATTCCGGCCGGTTATTAATATTAAAACCGGTGGTATCAGCCGGTGCTGTTTCAGGAGTAAAATCCTTGATGGTTTCTTTCAGTGAAAGAGAATCATTTTGAGGCATGCTCATCTGGAATTTTAATTCTGCTAAGCTTAAATCCAGCAGCCGCTGTTGGTTTTCAATTGTCGTCAGTGCATTATTAGTTTGCACCTGAATGCGGTTTACATCTATCGTTCCGGCAAGTCCAACCTGATATGCAGCTTTGGTATCATTTAAAGATTTATTTACCTGAGCCAGGTTGGATTTAGCCAGTCGGATAGCTTCTTCATTTACCAATACATTAAAATATGCCTTTGTCACATTTACTTGTGTAGCTATCTCTGTACTGTTCAGGCTTTTTACGGACAATTCCTTAAACACTTTAGCGGCCTTCACCCCAATGAAATAGCTGTTGTTAAAAATAGTTTGGTCAATTTGTCCGCTCACCGAAGAATTATACTTCACTCCCGATTTAACAGGAATCTTGTTGTTCAGGTTACCGCTGGAGAAATCGGGTATCAGAGAGGTGGGTAATTTCAAATTGTCCGTCAGACTTCCG
>SCQV01000141.1 GCA_004299085.1 Chitinophagaceae bacterium
TTCAGGAGCGCAAAGATAACCCGAAATATTATTTTTCAAAAATTATTCCTGCATTTTTCTCTATTGAATTTTCCAGTCAATGATTTCGTTTTCCCATTCTTTTTTATAAGGAGTCATAATTCGAATGTAATTGTCCGTATATCCTTCCATCATGCCTGTTTTACCGTGACGTTCAAACAAAACAGGGCGAATTTCTCCGCAATGCTCTCTCGTAAAATATTGCATTTTCTTGTAGGAGAGATCATGTAGTCTTTTGTTTCTTTCTTGACGAACAAGAATCGGAACTACAGGCTTTATATCAAGAGCCACGGTACTTTCCCTCTCGGAGTAAGTGAATACATGGAAGTAGGATACAGCTAATTCATTCAGGAACATCCTCGTTTCTTCAAAATCCTCATCCGATTCTGACGGGAATCCTGTAATTACATCTACGCCAATACAAGCATACGGTATCAGTTTTTTAATAAGAGAAACCCGTTCGGCATATAATTCCCTGCGATAACGCCTGCGCATCAATCCCAAAATTCGATTGGAACCGCTTTGCAACGGAATGTGAAAATGGGGCATAAATTTTTGGGAACCCGAGACAAATTCTATAATTTCAGGAGTCAGCAGATTAGGCTCAATAGATGAAATACGATAGCGTTTTACACCTGATACTTTATCTAATTCCTGGATTAAAGAATAAAAATCTTCTTCATTTTTATCTTTGCCTTTATCCCCTTTCCCAAAATCTCCAAGGTTAACTCCAGTGAGAACAATTTCTTTCACTCCCTGAGCTGCTAAACGTTCTGCATTTTCAACGACATGGGAAATAGTATCGCTCCTGCTTTTTCCTCTGGCCATAGGAATGGTGCAAAAAGAACAATTATAATCACATCCATCCTGCACTTTCAGGAAGGTACGTGTTCTGTCACCTAAAGAATATGCATCATGGAATGAGTCCACATCTTCTATATCACAGGAGCAAATTTTCGCTTCACCCGACTGTCTATAATCCCGCAAATGATAGGCGATATTGAATTTTTCGGCTGCACCTAATACTAAATCAACGCCATCTATCGAGGCTATTTCTTCCGGTTTCAGTTGTGCATAGCAGCCGGTTATAACGATAGTACTTTCAGGCGCCTTCCTTTTAATTCTGCGGATAAGCTGACGGCATTCTTTATTCGCATTTTCCGTTACAGAGCAGGTATTCAGCACATATACATCCGCTTCTTCTTCAAAATCTTTTTTTACAAAACCATCTTCTTCCAATAATCTGCTCATGGCGGAGGTTTCGGAAAAATTCAGCTTACAACCTAATGTGTGAAGTGCTACTGTCTTGTTGGCGCTCATGGTTTGCAAAGATAGCAATAATCTATGATGTTCGATTTCCTGATGTCTGATTTTTGCAGAGCGTTCAATATAGTTTTAAAGATTAGACTTCGACCTTAGCACTTTATCTTTTATCTTCTTGCACCAAATAATACACGCAAGTAGTCACAAAATTCCTGAAATAAGGTATAGACGCAATGAAGCCGGATTGTTTTCTAGGTTTCCATCCGAATTTATATTGATAGATGGGGTTGATGAGGTAAAATCTTTTATGCAAAACTGAGTAATGATTTTTTTCAAGAATGCGTTCAAACCTTTCGATGGAGATACCAGTTTCTTTAATCTCCAATAACTCTTTGACCGTATCTGCATCTTCTTTAAGGCCTTTTAAAATACCGCGATAAACCGCTACAGGCAAAAGATGTATATATGGAAATACACTCAGGAGCTTATTCTTGCATATCTGCTGATGGCCGCCATGTGGCATATACCAAGGCGGAAAACCTAGGAATATGGTGCCGGTTGGTTTTAGTAATTGTTTCAGATAACTCATCAGCTTTTCCTGATCGGGAATGTGCTCAATGGCATCTTTGAGAATGATCAGATCAAAGCTGTTTTTAAATTCTCCGAGAAAATCAAGGTCATAAATATTTTTATTTATTAATCTCAATTGTTCGTTGGAAACATATTCCTGCAGGAAATCATTGGCTAAGGCTATTCTCGCGGGAACCAAATCCACACCAACAGCCACGCAACCTTTATCCATAAAAGGCCTTAATACGCCGCCTTCGCCGCAGCCAATTTCCATAATCTTCATTCCTTTAACTAAGGAAAATCTTTCCTCAATAAAGGGAATCACATACGTTGCAGAATTATCCACTTGCTGTTGAAACCGTAAACGGGCATCGTGATGCTGTGCAAGACTCATAGCGCAAAGAAAAGCTAAAGCGGGGAAATAAAAAATTAACCGGGAAAAGAAAACGAATTTTATTCTTCTCCATTATCATCCGTAGCGAAAGTGGCTTCATGTAATACTTTCCAAACGGGCTGAACATGATAAACCATTTTGTTGAAACGGTTGCTTAAGATAATCAAGGTGGTGGTATCATCAATAAAACGGTAGAAAGAAGAAGTGTTGCCATGCCACCATCCGTTGTGATAAACTACTTTTTCACCATCAGGATAACACAGTAAATGCCAGCCTAATCCATAGTTTTTAATTCCAGGGTGCTCATTGCTGTACGGAGTATATGCTTCTTGAAGCGATGTTTTAGTAAAAAGTTCCCCGTCATATAATGCCTGATCCCATTTAAGCAAATCATCCACCGTGCTATATACATTTTTATCGCCGACTACCCCATCAAAACATACATTGGCTATTGGCCTGGTACGATAATCATAGGTAATGGCCTGATCTGGTTTTATAGCTCCAATGTTGGGATTAAAAATGTAGGTATGTTTCATACCCAAAGGTTTAAAGAAAACTTTTTCAAGATATTTGCCCAATCTCATATCCGTCACTTTCTCAATGATAGATCCGAGTAAAGCATAGTTGGTGTTACAATAATTATAATGGGTATTAGGCTTGAAAGCTGCCTTGGGATGATATTTTTCCATGATGTTGATCACATCTTTATTCGTCATCAGCTCCGAGTTGTCTTTCCAGTATTTTCCGCAGAAATAAAGATAATTGGGCAACCCGCTGCGATGATCCAACAAATCCTGAATAGTAACGCCGGGATAATCTAATTTGGTAAAATATTTCTGAAGCGGATCATGGATGTTTAGTTTTCCTTCCTGCTGTAAATACAAAATAGCCATCGCAGTGAAAGGTTTAGAGGTGGAGGCTAATTGAAAGGTCGTATTTTTATCAATGGGGGATTTTGTTGCAAAATCGGAGTAGCCCTGATATTTTTCGAAAATGATCACTCCTTTACGAGCCACTAACATGGCACCGTTAAAATTTCTTCCAAGATCATGAGTATAAAAATCATCTAACCCCATCACCATCCTCCGCGTTGCCGGCGACGAAAGAATAGTTTTACTTAATAAGACGAATGAAGCATTGGATTCTTTTTCCTTTACGTAGCTATTTTCGTTGTTGTCTTTACCTACCGAGTTCTGGCAGGATTGATATAGAAAACATGCGGGCAGAAGAGCCGCAAGCAAAATGGTCGCTTTTTTCATAGAAATACAGATTTCTCTTATCTGCAAAATCTTTGCCAATCACTGATTTTCAAAAAGTTAAATCAATGCGCAAATTTAAATAAATTATTTTATTAATATCAAAACAAAGCAGAAAAAATTATAAAATATATTTATGTCTTTTATTATCTTTATACGTTATCTTTGCAGTATAATTAATCATAAATGCTCCTCTATTTACTCCCTTAATGAATAATGACTAATTTTGCTGAATCCTTTATTATTTTACGCAACTTAGTTTATGATAAAACATCTTAGCTGGAGAGAGCAGGCTGTTCTTTATCCGAAAGAAAGAAAGGTCGTGATGGTCCTTAAGCCGTATATGTGGATCATTTTCGGCTGTATCCTGTTAATACCTATTATTATTGCCTGGATCCAGTATCTGGCTTTTGGCCTGCCGGTGGATCCTTCCACACATTTTGCAACCGCACCCATATTACCGGATGAGCCTACCGGCTTTCCTGCATGGATTCGCGTCAGCCATTGGGTAAATTTCCTTTTTCTGACATTAATTATGCGAAGTGGGTTATCCATATTATTTGATCATCCGCGTTTGTATTTTAACAACGGGTGTACGCCTCATACAGAATGGATACGGTTCACACCCATAAAAGTACCTGCTTTTAAAATGTGGACGGCCAAAGAAGACGCCCGGTATATCAGTCCGTGGATTGGGTTGCCGGGATATCGTCATTCGGTTGGTCTGGCCAGAGTCTGGCATTTTCTGACAGTTCCCTTCTTCCTTTTAAACGGGGTTATTTTCATTATTTTGTTATTTGTTACTAATCAATGGAAGCGCCTTGTGCCCCATTCATGGCAGATTCTTCCTGATGCCTGGAAAGTTTTCGTGCATTATGTTACGTTTAATTTTCCCATTGAGCCGAACGGATTTTTTCATTACAATGCGTTACAACAATTAGCGTATTTTGCCGTGGTCTTTATACTGGCTCCACTGGCTTTGCTTACCGGTCTGGCTATGTCGCCGGCAGTTGAAAACCGATTTCACTGGTATCCTAAATTATTCGGAAACAGGCAGTGCGCCCGCTCCGGACATTTTATGGTGCTGGTAACTTTTTTTGTTTTTATTATCATTCATGTGGGTCTGGTAGCTGCAACAGGATTAAGTGTAAATATGAATCATATTGTAATGGGAACGAATGCAGCACATCATTATTCCGGATTATATATAGGCATCGCTATTGTATTATTTGTATGTTTTTGCTGTTATTTAGCCTTATGGCTGTCGTGGCATCATCCGAGGCCATTGCAAAAAGCACAGGCCAGCATTAACGGCAGGTTATGGCGTGGAAGTATCAATATGTTTAAGCCCCGTCCTTATTATACTAAAAAAGATATTTCGCCCTATTTCTGGCCTAACGGCAAACTACCGGACTCTAGAGAATGGAAAGAATTGGCAAAAAGCGATTTTAAAGATTATAAGCTTAAAATCGGTGGAATGGTGGAAAATCCTGTAGAGTGGTCTTTGGATGACATGAAGAAAATCGCCAAGGAAGAAAATATTACCATGCATCACTGTATTCAAGGGTGGTCGGGCATTGCCGAATGGGGTGGAATTCCTATCAGCAAAATTGTAGAAATAGTAAAGCCCTATTCGACTGTGACAACTGTAGCATTTATTTCTTTCGGGGGGGGGCTGTATGGTGGATTATATTACGATACACATACGCTTGATAACTGTATGAAACCTCAGTCTATCCTTGCCTGGGAAATGAATTATAAGCCGTTACCGATTGCTCACGGAGCGCCTTTGCGGCTTCGTATCGAGAATCAGTTAGGATATAAAATGGTAAAATGGATCGAATCCATTGAATTTCTGGAATCTCATGAGCATATCGGCAAGGGATACGGTGGCAGAAATGAAGATGATGAATATTTTGATTTATATGCGGATACTTAAAGAGCCTAAAGTTCAAAGCAAAAAGCCCAAAGCGAGGAAGTAAAGTATGAATGCTTAGAAATCTAAGATCTAAGATCTCAGATCATAGATCAAAAATCAAAGATGATAGATATGTTGCAGGACAGCTATGGAAGATCAATCAATTATTTGAGGTTGGCAGTTACAGATCGTTGTAATCTTCGCTGCACTTACTGCATGCCAAAAGAAGGACTTGATTGGCTTCCACGCAAAGAATTGATGACATATAACGAAATGCTTCGGTTATGCTCATTTTTGGTGAAACTGGGGATCGAAAAAATTCGTATTACGGGTGGCGAGCCATTCATAAGAAAGGATTTATTTCCTTTCTTAAAAGAACTGTCACAAATCAAAGGATTAAAAGAGCTGACTGTTACGACTAATGGGGTACTAACGGCGCCTTTCGTTCCTAAATTAAAGCAAATTGGAATTGATTCTGTAAATCTCAGTTTAGATACATTAGACAACGATCGTTTTATTCAGATTGCACATAGGGATGAGCTTGACAAGGTATTGAATACGCTTGACATGCTTCTGCTTCACAATATGGAAGTAAAAATCAATACAGTCGTCATGGAAAACATGAATATCCGGGATATTATTCCTTTGGTGCACCTGACTAAAACATTGCCTATCGGCATACGTTTTATTGAGCAAATGCCCTTTAACGGCGGAAATCGCCTGAATTCATTAACCTGGAATTACAAACGTATTCTTGAACATATTCAGCAGGTATTTCCTTCCATCACGAAGATTCCTGATGCGCCTCATTCCACTTCTTTTAATTACCATATCCCCGGCCATAAAGGCGATGTAGGAATCATTGCCGCCTATTCGCGCTTATTTTGCGGAAGCTGCAACAGAATCCGCATTACACCATTAGGCGTTTTAAAGACTTGTCTGTATGATAACGGCAAATTAAATATCAAAGATGCCTTGCGAAAAGGTGTTAGCGATGAAGAGGCTGGTATGTTAATTTCCGATGCTATTCTGAAGAAAGCTAAAAACGGCTGGGAAGCAGAAAAGAAGCGGGATAATCAAGAGCCGGTTCATGAATCCATGGCAACAATAGGTGGATAATGAGGAAATTCCTATAAGAAGTTTTATTTTTTTCGTAACATTGGAGATACAACGAATTGAAAAATTAAGCTCTATGAAAATCCTTTTCTACGGCGCCGGTATCATAGGAAGTGTTTATGCATTAAAATTATTTGAAATCGGGTGTAATGTCACCTTATTGGCAAGAGACGCGAGGTTGCAGTTTTTAAGAGCGCATGGCGTTATGTTAAACAATATCTCGATTAATGAAGCCGTTAGTTTAAAAGTCCCTGTAACGGATAAGTTAAATGAGAATGATAAATACGATCTTATTATTGTGACGGTCCGTTTGGAGCAGCTAAAAGAAGTGGTCCCTTTTTTGAAAAAAAATAAGTATTCACCGTGTATTCTTTTTATGTTGAATAATCCGGATGATATGGATTATTTGACGAATGAATTATCAGATAAAAAGATATTGTTGGGATTTCCGGGAATAGGAGGGACCTGTCATCAGGAGTATATTGAGTATGTGCAGATAAAACAACAGGTAACTACTTTAGGAAATATAGAAGGCAGTGTAGATGATAAGATTAAGGAGTTAAAAATTATGTTTCAAAAGGCAGGATTTAAAACGGCAATTTGCAGAAATATGCAGGCATGGTTGAAAACGCATGCTGTCTTTATTTCCTGCATATCTGCTGCAATTATCAAAGAAGATGGAAGAAGTGTTCAACTTGCGAAAAATAAATCGGGTGTTCGGGAAATGGTGATAGCCGTCAGGGAAGGGTTTAACGCTTTGAAATCATTGGGCATTCCGGTTATTCCGGTTAATATTAAAACCATATTCTTAGTGATGCCGCTTTGGTTTTCTGTACGGTATTGGCAAAAATCATTACAAGGAGAAACCGGTACATTGGCCATTGCTCCACACGTCAATGCCGCGAAGGAAGAAATGCAATTAGTTGCAGAAAAAGTATTGCAGATAATGCACAGCTCTCCTGGTAAAACTCCCACGCTTGAAAAATTGTTATCTGAATTTACAGGATTAAAATAAAATAGCTTTAATGCCGGTTAAGCTTTATCAATCTTATGGAATTTATTAAAGTATCTCAAGCAGAGACGATCATTCAATCTCGCGTAAAAGATTTTGGTTCAGAAGAAGTTCCTTTTGAAAGAACCTTGGGAAGAGTTTTAGCTGAAGATCTTTATGCAGATCGCGATCTGCCGCCTTTTAATCGTCCAACGGTGGACGGAATAGCTATTCAATTTCATTCGTTCAACACCGGTATTCATCAATTTAGAATAAGAGCCACACAGGCTGCAGGAGAGGAGCCTTCCGGAATTGAAAAGGATGATGAATGTGTGGAAATTATGACCGGAGCAGCTTTACATGATTCTGTGGATACCGTCATCCGTTATGAAGACATCACGATAAAAGACAGCCTTGCCACTATCAATGTTCAGGAAATCAAAAAAGGGCAAAACATTCATCCACAGGGAAAAGATAAAAGAAAGGGAGACATCGTAGCAAAGGCTAATCAGATAATTACGCCCGCCTTAGTGGGATTAGCTGCTTCAATAGGCAAAATAAAACTTACTGTTAAGCGACTTCCTCACATCGTTGTGATTACCACGGGCAATGAAATGGTAAGCGCTGATACCACACCTGCCTCTTATCAGTTGCGCCGTTCCAATGACAGCACCATCAAAGCAGTTTTACAACCCTATGATACGAAAGCAGATACTTTGCATTTAAACGATGATTATAGTTTAATTAAAAGAGAATTAATGCGTTGTTTGCAGGCGTATAATGTCATTCTGATGAGTGGCGGTGTATCCATGGGAAAGTTCGATTATGTGCCCAAAGCATTACAGGAGTTAAAGGTGGAGGAGTTATTTCATAAAGTAAAACAAAGGCCTGGTAAACCATTCTGGTTCGGTGCGCATGGCAATGATGCTTTAGTTTTTGCTTTTCCCGGGAATCCTGTTTCTGCCTTTATGTGCCTTCACCGGTATTTTTTGCCATGGCTGGAATCATCTTTAGGTATTGAGCAAAAGCCTGTATATGCCGTATTGAATAAAAATATTTCTTTTCCGCATCCTCTGCAATATTTTGCCCAGGTAAAGCTTGCTGTTAATGAAAAAGGTAATTTGCTTGCCGAACCTTTGGAGGGCAATGGCTCTGGAGATTTTTCCAATTTGATTGACACAGATGCATTTTTGGAATTACCTTTGGAAAAAGATAAGTTTAAGAAAGGAGAGGTGTATAGAGTGTGGAAATACAAATTTTAATGATGTCACAGTTTTCTCATTTAAATCAAAATGCTCAACCTGCAATGGTGGATGTAGGTAAAAAGAAAGTTACCCATCGCACTGCGATGGCGCAATGCATGGTAACTTTGCCGGATGTTGTTTTAGAACAGCTTCAAAAGGATAATTTTACTACCAAAAAAGGTTCCATCTTTCAGACGGCTATTCTGGCGGGCATTATGGCTTCAAAAAAAACAGGAGAGCTCATTCCGCTGTGTCATCCGCTGGGATTGGATAATTGCAACCTGACCATTGAGTTGAATGAACAACAAGAAGTGGTTATTCGTTGTACTGCCAGTATCACTGCAAAAACAGGGGTGGAAATGGAAGCATTGACAGG
>SCQV01000142.1 GCA_004299085.1 Chitinophagaceae bacterium
TAAATTTTTAGCTTTTTTTCGCCAGCCTTGACTTTTCCCTGCCTAGCCGGCAGGCAAGGTTTGTTACTTTCTTTGCGGCAAGGCAAAGAAAGTAAAAGATGAGAAAGAGCTAAAAGATGATGTTGAGAAGAATGTTACTGATTTCCGCAATTTCATTTTGCGAATTAATAGCCTGAAAGTATTGATTTTTCATTATGGGGAAGAAGTTCTGAATTTAGAAGTTAATAATAGGATAAAGGATTCTCTTATGTTTTGGAGGGAATCCTTTTCTTTTGCACGAGATGGAGTTTTGGCTTCCATATTTTAACACTGTTTAACGTTGTTTAACAATGGTTAATATTCATTATCGTGCGACCTTTCTACTTTTGTAATAATGAAACAAATTCATATTGTCGGATGCAGCTCCAGAAGCGGCACTACGCTCATGTCTGAAATGATGAGTAATTGTTTTGATATAGAGGTCAAAACTAAAGAGGAGAGACGCATCAGCCTGGCTCCTCCACGGCGAGGAAAGACCATACTTACAAAAACACCCAAAGATATCATCCTTATCAAGGATATGTTGTATTTTATACCGACTCTTTATGTAATATATATGTTGCGTGATCCGCGTGATGTGGTTGTTAGTATGCATCCTTTGGATAAGGATCGCTATTGGACCACCTTAAAAGAGTGGATGCTGTTTACTAAAATGGGCGAGGATCTCAAAGATCATCCCCGATTTATTACAGTTCGTTACGAAGATTTAGTTATGCACCCTGATGATGTGCAGGAAATGATCCTGCAGCGATTGCCCTTTTTGAGAAAAACTGTGGCTTTCAGCAGTTTTGATCAGGCCGCAAAACCTTCCTCATCTTATATGACTGCCTTAAGAGGGTTAAGGCCTGTTTCGACTAAAAGTATAGGTAATTGGAAAAATCATAAAGCCAGGTTGGCCGGCCAGATGCAAAAGTTTGGATCTATCAGCTCTGAATTGATAGCGTATGGATATGAAAAAGATACAAGCTGGGAGCATGAATTGAAGGGCGTTATTCCCGATCTGAGGGACAGCCATTGTGCCGTTTTTTCCTCGGGAAAATATATCAGGGACAAATTGCGGTGGAATAAGCTGCGGGCCTTACGTGTTTTAATCAATCATTCACAGCCTTTCATGTTTTTTAAAGAAAGGATACATCGGGTATGAAACATCCCTTATTGACAGGAAATAGTTGGATATGGAATTCTTCAATCCCCTATTTTAAAATTTGATAGTTTGGTAGTATCCCAAAACAGATAAAGATTATTTTGAAATGAATGCTTTTACCATTTTGCTTACCGGATATAGCGGTGCAGGAAAAACTACGATTGCTATGGAACTTCAGAAAGAATTTCTACGAAGAAGTATGCCGGTAGAATTATTGGATGGAGACGTGATTCGCAAAAATTTGTCATTCGATCTTGATTTTTCACGTGAAAGCAGATTTTCCAATGCAAAAAGGACCGGTTTCCTCTCCGGGCTGCTCTCAAGAAATGGTATCAATGTGATTGTGTCTATGATAGCTCCCTATAGCGAATGCAGAGATGCCATCCGGCACCAGGTGAAAAATTACAAAGAAGTATATGTCAAATGCCCGATTGATATTTGTGAAAAGAGAGATGTGAAAGGATTATACCAAAAAGTAAGAGATGGCCGGATTGAACATTTTACAGGTATCAGTGATCCTTATGAAGTGCCTATCTGTCCTGATGTGGTTTGCAAAACTAATAAAGAAACAGTTGTGGTGTCGGTTGCTAAAATCCTGAAGAATCTTGGTATGCAAACGATGATCAGAAAAGAGATCGCATATCCATCATTATTTTACACAGATCCGGAAGCATCCTGAAAACCGGATGAAAATGAATCGTGCGGCAGCGTAAAATTAAAATGAAGGGAATTTAACTTTTCAATGACTATCCGCTTTAATATAGGAACGATAATATGGAACGCAGACTTGCCTGCGGCAGGCAGATTTTCATGATTTTTTATGATCTGCGCCGAAGGCGAATCATATTTTGCATGTGATTTGGCCAAATATGATTGATAATCTGCGACTATCTTTATTAGATATCATAACAATCTGCGCCTGCCTGCCGGCATAGGCAGGTTCTATTCTTTTAACCTGCACATAACGGATAATCATTAACTTTCTCTTAATAATAATATCTTGCAAATGCTTCTAATGCGGCATATTTAGGCAATCCCAGCTTATCGAATAGTTCGGCAGTTCTGGCATTTCGTTCTTCAGCGCGTTGCCAGAATTCGCGTGCATCGCTTCCCTGGAAAGGGACTGCATCTTTCTGGCTTTGATGGATAAAAATGCCGTTCCGCTTTTGTCTTACCTGATCAGGACTCATGGGCACGGCCATTTCAATTTCATACACCTCAAATTCCTGCCATGCGCCGCGATAAAGCCACAGCCAGCAATCTTTCATGAAAGGTTCTTTTTTAAGTCGCGCTAAAGCTTCAAAAACTATTTCCAGGCATACTTTATGCGTTCCATGCGGATCCGCCAGATCGCCGGCTGCGTAAATCTGATGCGGCTTTATTTTCCGGATTAAATCCATCGTAATTTGAACGTCTTCTTCACCGGGAGGGGCTTTTTCTATTTTACCTGTTTCATAAAATGGGAGATTCATAAAATGGATATTTTCTTCTTTAATGCCCACATAACGACAGGTGGCTTTAGCTTCACAACGGCGAATCAGGCCTTTGATAGCACGTATATCCGAAGCATCCACATCACTGGATTTTTTTGATTCCAGGAACTTCCGCGCTTCCTGCATCAATTGCGTAGCATGGCTTTTATCAATACCAAATATCTCATCAAAGCCAACTACAAAATCAATAAAACGGGTTACAAATTCATCGCTTACCGCGATATTCCCGGAAGTCTGATACCCCACATGCACATCGTGCCCCTGCTCATGCAGGCGGATAAAGGTTCCGCCCATCGAAATAATATCATCATCGGGATGGGGGGAGAAAATGATCACGCGCTTATGTTCCGGTTTGGCTCGTTCGGGGTGGCCCGGGATTTCAACGCCGGGTTTGCCGCCTGGCCAGCCGGTAATGGTATTTTTTATGCCATTGAATACCATCAGGTTTATATCATAAGCTGATCCGAATTGTACTAATAAATCACTCAATCCATGATCATTATAATCGTTATCCGTCAGCATCAGGATAGGTTTACCCAGATCCAATGCCATAGTGGTAACAGCTTTACGGATCATTCTGGGCGACCATTCACATTCTCCGGTGAGCCAGGGAGATTTATAGCGGGTCAACTCCTGGGCTGCCTGTTCATCCAAAAGAAAAAGGCAGTTGTCATGCTGTTGCAGTAAGGATGCAGGCACCTGTTCTGTACTGTGGCCTTCCACCGCTTTGCGAATGATGGGTGCTTTATGCTGGCCCCATGCCATCAGGATCACGCTGCGTGATTTCATAATGGCGCCAATACCCATAGTGAGCGCCAGTCTCGGCACTTCTGACATATTCGGGAAATCGTAGGCATTGGCAATCCTGGTGGAATTATCTAAAGCAACTAACCGGGTTTTGGAATTAATGCCCGATCCAGGCTCATTGAAACCAATGTGACCGTTGGTGCCGATCCCAAGAATCTGTAAGTCTATGCCGCCTGCTTCCTGTACTCCGGATTCGTAGCTTTCACAATAGGCCTTGATATTGTCTTTTGAAACAGTCCCGTCAGGTATATGAATATTCTCAGGCTTAATGTCCACATGATCAAATAATTGTTCATGCATAAACCGGTGATAGCTGGCCAATGAATCCGGTGCCATCGGATAATATTCGTCCAAATTAAATGTGATGACATTTTTAAAGCTGAGATTTTCTTCCCGGTGCTTACGCACTAATTCCGCATAAAGATTTTTGGGAGTAGAGCCGGTAGCTAAGCCTAAGACACACGCCTGACCTGCTTTTTGTTTCTCCCGTATCAGCGTGGCAATGATGTTTGCCGCTTCGGTAGATCCGTCCTTAGCGGTTTTGTGAATGGAAACCGGAATCAGCTCAAAGCTGTCCGTCAGGTCTATTTCTGTATTTTTTGTGCTCATTTGTTGATGTTTGAATTAAAGTGAATGTCACTGCAAAAGTATAATATCAAAAAGGAAATTTTGAATCTTATAAAAAATGTGTCCACTGCGAAAAGTCAAAAAATGCCACAAAGGCCTGCCTGACTGCCGTCAGGATCACAAAGAAGACACTACCATAATTACCTGTTTTACAGGTCTTTGTGAAACTCCGTGCCTTAATGCCTGCCTGTCCGGTAGGCCGGCCTTCGTGGGAAAATTGGTAAAGGGTGGTTTTCATAATGGACTCAAAAATTATTCATCGAATTTTAACGTCCATGCATATTGGCAAGGGGGATTTTTTTGTAAACTTTTTGGAACAAAAACAGTCATTCCATCCCCGTTTATTTCCCATTTCAAAGGTTTTTTATAACCAAGCATATATATCTTACTATGCGGCAGCGCATGCAGGGTAGAGAAATTGATTTGTGAAGGAAGCGTGCCGGAATCCCCGCCCGGAACATAAAAAGCATAGATGGCTGAACTGTCTCTTTTCTTTGTAAAAAATAAATTGCCTTCGCTGTAAGGAGCTACCGGATGAGTATCATAAATACCTTCACTGTTTATGTTCATCCAGGCGCCTATTTCCTGCAACCGCTCATAAGCAACGGGATCCCAATCGCCCTTGCCATCGGGTCCGATGTTCAATAAGAAATTTCCGCCAAAGGCCACTATTTTTACCAGTAAATGGATAAGCTGGGAGGCGGGTTTATACGTGTCATGCGGCTTATAGCTCCACGAAGTGCCCATCGTCATGCAGGTTTCCCAGGGGTAGGGAAGGACGTGACCCGGTACCTCCTGTTCAGGAGTTCGATAATTTTCATATAATCCGCCCACACTGCGATCCACCATCAATATTCCGGGTTGCAGCTTGCGCGCCATTTTCGCAATGCGGGGCATATCCACATCGTCATTCTGCCGGGGATGCTCTTTAA
>SCQV01000143.1 GCA_004299085.1 Chitinophagaceae bacterium
AATTGCTGCTCTGTAAATGAATTCTCCATAAAATTATTTTTATGCCTGCTTTGAAAAATAAAAGAATTATGTATTTCGCTCTTGTGACTCAATGAATACAGGGCTTTGCTTGAACGGCCTTAGAAAAATGACGCCAAAAAATTTGCGATAATGAAGCGTTAACGGAAAATATGATCGGATTTAGGTGAATGCTGAATATCACAAAGGCTCATTAAAGGGTAATAGTCAATCGGAGCATTATTTTCCGTAGCGTAATTGAGCAAATTTTAGTCATTTTTCGACAGTCTTGAATTTTCCCTGCCTAGCCGGCAGGCAAGGTTTGGTTCTTTCTTTGGTTCAAGCCAAAGAAAGAACAACTATAATAAGGCAACGAGCTTTAAATACCCAATTCTAATTATTTTTATACCTGTTCTAAAAAATAAATTTCATGAACTCAATAGCTTTAGTCAACTTTAGGATATCTCTAAAAACCACTATTGGATTTGTGGAAATTAGTGCTATCCGTAGTGGAATAAAAACTAAAAATAAGGTTTTTAGAATATATCCTATCATCTAAAATTAGCCGGGGTACATCCCAAAATGTCGCCCCACAGTTGGCGGGGACGCCAACTGTGGCGCTTGCTATGGGCGGTGTCCTCCAAAGGAGTTCTTTGAACCCACCTCCCATAGCAGATAAATAATACGACATTTTGGGATGCACCCATTAGCCATCATGATCATTCCGCTTTCCTCAGGCTTACCAGCACTACTCCATGCGCAGGTACTTCCGCTTTAAATTCACCATTGAATGTACCCAAATCTTTCTGCCTCCACAGGTCGCGTACGATGTAAGGCCCGCTGACCCCTAATTCATTCCATTTTAGCACCATTTCTTTAGTACCTTGATCTCCCGTATTGAACAGCCCTGCGGCTTTGGAGCCATCTGCCAGGTCCTTTGCCAGAATCATTTCATTTTCTTCCTCACGATAAACCATCGTGGCCTGTCTTCCCAACGGATCCTGATCCAAAGCCAGCACTTCATCATTAGTAAGAAGGCTTAAGGTAAAAGGATCTAATTTGGTAAGGTCACATCCTAATAATAGCGGAGCAGACATCAGGCACCAGGCGCTGATATGCGTATATTGTTCATCCGGCGTAAGATGGGTAAGATGCTCATTATGCCCCCAGCCTACATAACCGACCACCAGCATATCCGGATCATTCCAATGGCCCGGGCCGGCATAAGGCGCCCATTTATCCTGCGAATACAAACGGCTCTTAATACTTTTCCAGTTATCACGAATATCGCCACCGGTACGCCAGCTATTGGCATCATGCGATAAAGAATCAATATGGGCAAAAGGGGTGCTGTTAGACAAGCTCAAAAAGATATCTCTGCCGCTGTTCCGTAAGGCTACATACATTTTCCTTGTTTCAGGCAGTTCAATCGGGTTCCAATCGTATTTTAAATAATCAACATCCCATGCTGCCCATTGCTTCACATCCTGATCTACAAAGGTGTATTGGCCTATGGCATAAGGAAACAGCTTCCGGTTGCGTGGTACATTTTCTTTTACCGGCTCAAATGTACCTTCAGGATTATTAGCAGAACCGCCGATATGGTGCGCATAAGACTCCACCCAGGGAGTAGAATAAATTCCGAACTTCAATCCCATCTTGTGTATGGCATTACTTAAACCCTGCATATCCGGAAATTTATCATCGGGTTGAATGGCATTCCATTTCCCGCCTCTTTTCCCCTGCCAGGTATCGTCAATATTCATATAAGACCAGCCGTGATTGATAAGCCCACTGCTAACCATAGCTTTCGCATTGGCCAATACCAGTGCCTGAGTCACCTTGCTTCCATAAACATTCCAGCTATTCCATCCCAGCGGTGGAGTAAGGGCAATGTGCTCACCTACGACAATCTTAAATTCACGGTCAGCTTTACCTCTTTTATTTTCTGCTATTAAAGTAATTATATAATCTCCCGGCTTATTGATCACGCCTGATATTTGTCCGGTTCTTTTATCAACTTTTATTCCTTTCGGTAAATGTTTAGCTGAGAATTTCATCGGTCTGATACCGGTAGTCGGAATTGTATAGACAACAGGATGTCCCGGACGAACACCGAATACTGACGGTCCATTGATATGTGGCTCCGGACCAGGCTTGGGCGTAAGGATATTAGCAGAATCCGATTCCTGTGCAGAAACATGCAATGCTAATGGACTGATAAATAATAACAATAATAGAAGGTGTGTAAGTCTCATGATAATTCGATTAATGGTTAAATTGCCAAATGGATTTATTGTTTTGCGGCAGGTTTTATAACTTAAGTTTCGTAGTCAAAATTAATATAGTAAAAATGCTAACAAGCAACACATAATCAACCTTTATAGCGTCATTGCGAGGGAGGGACGACCAAAGCAATCTCATTTTTTCCGTTGTTTTAATGAGATTGCCTGCCGGCGAGGCAGGCTTCGGAAAGCCAACCCCCAAACCCATGGTTTTTTCCTCGCAATGGCGTAAAACATCGAATATTTGCGCCAAGTGCGAAACTTGGGTTTTATAATTGATTGGTTTTACAATTGATTAACTATTCTTTAAGGGCATCTCGAAAAACCACCTATGGATTCGTGAAAACCAGCTTGCCGGCTGGCAGGTCCGTGCTATTCGTGGCTAAAAACAAGGTTTTGAGAGATGCCCTTAATTTAATCCTCTGCCATATTTCCTTTTATTTCTAATTTAATCACCGACGCAATACTGTCAGGAGATTCACTGGGAACATGAATCTGTAATCCATCATTGCCTGCTTCTGTTTTCAATTTTTTACCATTAGCAAGTAAGGAAGCAGACAGCACTTCATTGTTTACTCCGGGTACCATCAGCTTGCCATCCACAGGCCAGTCAAACACGGAAAGATAAAGCACCGTATTTCCGCCCTGTTTTTTCATGGTACAACGTCCCCAGGCCAACGGTGGCAACGGGCTTTTTTGAGTGGAATAAATCGCTTCACCATTTACTTTCATCCATTGACCCATTCCTTTTAAAATATCAACGCTTTGCTGTGGAAAAGTTCCGTCTGCTTTGGGCCCCACATTCAGTAAATAATTTCCACCCTTAGAGGCAATATCAATCAGATTACGCACTAAAGTCTTCACACTTTTCCAATGATCATCATAACTTTTATAACCCCAGGTTCCGTTCATAGTCATACAAACCTCAAAGTCTTTTCCATGAATAGCGCTTTCAGGAATATGCTGTTC
>SCQV01000144.1 GCA_004299085.1 Chitinophagaceae bacterium
CATGTTAAACCAGGATGTATTCCAAAACACCGGTAAGAAATGCATAGATATATTTTTCCCCATTTCAACTCTTCCTGCACACAATAAAAATACTTTTCCACCCTTCTTCAAAATATCTTCCGCTTTTTTATCTAATTGGTGACAATAATAAATTTGGGAACTGTCTGCCGGAGAAATATTTTTATCCGGATACACCCAGATGTTCCATCCGTTTTTATAAGATGTGCCGGCAATGGAAACACTAAAATGCAACTTTTCCGCCTTTGAAAATTGATTTAAGGGATAAGTTACTTCCCCAAGAGAAATACAATTTCCAATAGGGATATTCGTCTCAGGCAATTTTCCTGATGCAATCATTTTTCCGGACTTGTCTTTTAATTGCCAGACCGGATGAGCGCTATTAATAATGCCTTCGCTAAAATTAGCTATTTCAATCTCCGCATTAAAAGATTCGTTGTTGTGATATACAAATTTCGGGATACGGGCAAGCGGCACAACGGGACTGCAAAAGCGGCGGAACTCTTCAGGAGTAACATATCCCCTGCCTTGCCGGCAGGCAGGTTTGCTTTGCCAGAAAACATTCAATACGCCCACCAACGCAGTTCCCTGTCCTGTGTAATCATTTAATCCAAGCAGCTCAAAGCCGGCCATACCGGGTGTTCTTAACGCAGCTTCTATATCGCCTTTGTAACATAATGCCTGAAGCTGTCCCGAAGCATGTAAAAACTTTTTCGCTTCATCGCTCATGTGATGAGTTGCAAGAATATCACGGAAAAGCTCAAAATTCCTTGGCTCATGAACACCGGTATATTCGGGTATCTGGCTGAAGTCGGGAAAAGCGCAATATTGGCCCATCTCGTGTGCAACGTAAGGAATGTCATGGCCTTTCAATGCATCACGATGGTCAAACATAGTACTAGGCTGTTCTTCAACCCAGGGTAATCCCCGCGGGCCTGAGCGAACAATAAATTGTTCTTCATTTACCCAGGGCCAGCTCATCCCTACCGAAGCGCCTGTATATAAATGACGTGAATCCCTAGCCTTCCAGTAATCCACAAACTTATTTAAATATTCTACCTGATGCCCCCCCCTCGGCTCATTACCATAAGCCATCATGCAAAAGGAAGGATGATTGCCATAAAATTGATCTATACGGTCAGTTTCCTCATAGATATATTTGTCAATAGGCTTACCATCGCCTAATGACGAACCATGGTTTGCCCAGCTCGGACCTTCTACATGCAAATAAAATCCTTCTCTGTCCGCTGCTTCAAAAGCTGCCTTTGGCGGGCAATAAGAATGAAAACGCATTTCATTTAACCCATAAGATTTACAAATCTTAAATACCCGTAACCATGATTTCACATCCATAGGAGGATAACCGGTATTAGGAAAATCACAATTCTCTACCGTACCTCTTAAAAATATTTCCCTCCCATTCATCGTAAAACGCGTACCCCTTATTCCAAACTCACGCATACCGAAATCTGTTTCTTTTATATCTTTGCCGGCAGGCGTGCTTACTTCTGCTGTTAAATGATATAAGGCAGGATGAAATTCATCCCAGGTAAGCGGATGGTTACCCATTGGATAATTGATTTCTACGATAGTGTCCTTATCTGAAACAATTATATCCTTAGTTAGAGAAAGAATCGTTTGCTTTACAGATGTATTAAAGCTCTTTGCAAATAAGATAATTTTACCATCTTCTCTATGACTTGCATCATGATGGATAAATAATTTTACCTGAACTGATTTATCTTTTAAATCCGGGAAAGTTTGTATTTGCTGTATCCATACTTTAGGTGTTGCACGCAATTGTATTTTTCCCACAATACCATTCCAGTTACCTTGTGTCTGATCGGTGATGCTATGCGAATCAGGCCCGGGATTGATAGCTTTAATTCTGTTATCAACCCTGATAGTTAATATATGTTCGCCAGGCAATAATATTCCCGTCAGATCATACACTTGTGGCGTGGATAAACTATTACGCATTCCTATCCTTCGGTTATCTACCCAGAGCTGTGTTTCCCAGTGTGCCCTTTCAAGAAAAAGAATGATATGCTTATTCTTCCAGTTAGTTGGAATAGTAATCGTTTTTTGATACCACGCCGGATCAACATATCTCTTTTTAGGTGTTAAAAAGAAAGGAAATTTTAAACTATCCGGTTGACGATATTTCGCCATAGCAGGATCAAAGTACCAGGAACTGTCACGGATGCTGCCTGTCCATTGTGTATGAATCGTAACATTGTAACCTTTGCCATTTTGAACCATCGAACCTGGCAGAGGAATGGTTTCGGGTAATATCTTTTCATAAAACTTTTGCTGCACACCCTTGTCTGCTGAATCCATGCTAAACCGCCAAACGCCTGCCAATGAGATGGTATCGTCATTAGTTTGAGCGAAAGTAATTTGGGAGAAAAGCAATAACAGAAAAATTATCAGAGATTTTTTTCCCACGAAGGCACAAAGGGCACTAAGGATATACCTTACCTGCAGGAAAAAAAACTTTGTGGGCTTAGTGGCTTTGTGGGATAAATCATCAACGCTATTTCGCATTCGTAAAACTTTAATTCTTGTTCCTTAATAATGTAACCCCCATCAATCCAATCACGACATCATTAGCGACCGCCTTTAATTCCAGCGATTGTAATGTCTTATTTTTATTTAACGGCATATTCAATACGGTAGCTGCACCGCCAGGTATTGCCAAATCCGTAAATCCTTTGATAGAGGTATAATGATTGAAATGCCTTGTTATCAATCCCGTCTGTAGATGTACACGCCAGGGAACCGGCACAACGCAATGGAAAGCATATTGATCATAGCTATAATCCTGCTCAATTGGCCACCAGGTCCCCGGATTTTTTAATAACAAACTGTCAGAACTCCCGTCTGTATAATGAACAATCATTTCGCCATTAGTTATTCTTGACTGCATAGGATTTGTGGAACCCGCCATTAGAAAATAGGCATGAATAGCTGACCCGTGTAAAGGAATCATTATTTTATCAGGGTAATTATTCCACATCGAAGTAAAAATTACATTCGCGACATTCTCTTTCCAGGGCGTTGAAAATGGAATGCCATTGGGTAACGTAAAATACCCTTTTCTACCTGCCAGTTTCCGAAGTCCTGAATCATCCATTACGGGATTCACTAAGGGATAAGCCCAATTGCCTATGCCTTGTTCCGGCAATTGCAGCGTGGGCACATCAGGTCTGGGAAAAAGATATTTATTCTTAAAAATCCGGGTGACCTTATCATTAAAATAGTCGGTAAGATTTACGTACTCCGGATAAATCTTTTTATTTGCCGGGAATTTTAATTTCCGGTTGATGATACAGGTGTCTGCAAGGATATAACCATTTGTTGATATTTCTATTCTGTTGGTGCCGGGAAATAATTGGGCAGCAGGGATCTTTACTTCTGATGAATGATGATGAGCAGG
>SCQV01000145.1 GCA_004299085.1 Chitinophagaceae bacterium
TTTTTGATTTTTGAAGTGGCGCCAGATCATAAATCTGTAATCGTTAATCAGAGTTCATAAATCAAAAAATCTCAAAACATTGCTAACTAAACGACATTGATTCACCATTGACCATTCACCATTGACTATTCACTATCAACTGCCACTGCATACTGCTCCCGCCTCCTTCTCTTCCCCATCGCTCTTCCGCACTCTCACTCCGCTCGGAGCGCCTCGACCGGATTTGCCACCGCCGCTTTAATCGCCTGAAAACTTACTGTGATTAATGCAATGATGATCGCCATGAATCCGGCAACTGCCAGCATCCACCACGCAATATGAATCCTATAGGCAAAGCTTTGCAACCATTTATTCATCATCCAAAATGAAATGGGAAAGGCAATCAAGCAGGAGATAAGCACCAGCTTCAGGAAATCTTTAGAAAGCATCTGAATAATCTGTAAAACACTTGCTCCCAGCACCTTACGAATACCTATTTCTTTAGTCCGTTGTTCAACGGTATAAGTAGCCAGTCCGAAGAGACCCAGGCAGGCCACTAATATAGTCAGTATAGCAAAAATATTCAGCGTAGTCCCTGTTTTTTGTTCAGCCGCGTAGGTCTTATTAAACAGGTCATTCATAAATTCATAACTAAAAGGCTGGCCGGTATCAAATTGATTCCATTTGTTTTTCATGGTGGCTAACAGATCGGGAATGTTTGCTGTCTTTATCCTGAATATCAGGCCCTGGTCGGGAGTAAGCGTCATCAGCAGGGGAGCAATCGGATCATGTAAAGACTGAAAATTAAAATCTTTCACCACCCCGATAACATGAAAATTCACACTGTTTCCTCTGGGGCTGTTTTCAAATACAAGAATTTTCCCTATGGCGCTTTTATCATTCCAGCCTAAAACCCCGGCGGCAGTTTCATTAAGAATGATGGCAGAGGAATCTGTAGGAAAATTCTTTGAAAAATTACGGCCTGCAACCATCTGCATGTCAAAAGTGGGTATATAGTTTTCATCCACATAATAATCAACCATCTTTGCAATCTGGTTGTCGTGTCCTGCAGGATAAACCATGCTGTTATTGGAGTTGGTAGGGTCGGCAGGGCGGTATCCTGAAACCGTTGCATTTACGATGCGTGAATCTCTCAGCATTTCGTTTTTAAATATCTGCTCGTTTTTTCCCAATGCATAAGAATTGGGGATGACAAGCAGATGTTCTTTATTATAACCTAAATCTTTATTCTGAATATATTTCATCTGGCGCCATACGACAATGGTTCCTGTTATCAATAGGATGGAAATTAAAAATTGAAATACAACCAGGCCATTACGAAATCCAAAGCTGTTATTCGTCTGTGGCATCTTTCCTTTCAGCACGGCAATGGGTTTAAAAGAAGAGAGATAAAAAGAAGGATAAGCTCCGGCAAACAGGCTGACTGCCAACCCTATCAATAAAAAGCTAATAATGACTTTCGGATGGAATCCAATCTGTAAATCCACTCCCGAAATTGAATTAAATACAGGCAATGCAATCGGGATGAGCACACCTGAAATAATCAGCGCAATGATTACAATGAAAGAAGACTCGAAGAGAAATTGTTTAATCAACTGGCTTTTATTAGACCCTATTACTTTACGGACGCCCACTTCTTTAGCCCGTCCGGATGCACTTGCGGTAGAAAGATTAATAAAATTAATACAGGCAATCAGCAGCATAAACAAGGCAATAGCCCCGAAAATATAAACGTAGGTGGCATTGCCGGGCGGCTCCAACTCTGTCACTGAATGGGAATGCAGATGAATGGAAGTTAGTGGTTGTAAAACAAGGCCTAAGTGGTTGCCATTAGTTACAAATTGCTTAAAGCTTATGCCCATTTTCTGCTGTATTTGCGGTCCAATATATTTTTCCACCATCGTGGGTAATTTCGCCTCCAGCTTTTTATAATCGGTTCCCTTCTTTAATAATACATAAGTGTAAAAACCAGAAGTCATCCACGAGTCTGATTCAGCATACTTCAATCCTGTCATAGAGGCAAAAACATCAAAATGAAAATGAGAATTAGCAGGTATATCCTTTATCAGCCCCGTTATCTTATAAGAAGTATGATTATCATCAGGAAAAATTAATGTTTGGCCGATAGGGTCTTCCCCGCCAAAATATTTTTTCGCAAATGCTTTTGTGACAACTAATGTATTAGGCCGTTCTAAAGCAGTCTTAGCATTTCCTTCTAAAAACGGCAATGTGAATATGCTGAAAAAATCAGGATCAACAAAAGCAAGCTTATCATTATTGAAAGTTTTGTTTTTATAAGTAATGGCAGGATATCCTCCCACGTAAATACGGGTAGCATCTTCCACTCCGGGATACTCATGCTTCATAGCAGAAGCTACCGGGGGCATGACGTTTGTTTCAAAAATCTTCCCTCCATTGGTATCCGCTTTAAAAGCCACTCTTACAATCCGGTCTGCTTTTGTATTGAAGCGATCAAAGCTCAATTCATATTGAACAAACATGAGGATAATAAAGCATACGGAAATGCCAATGGAAAGCCCTACTATATTGATAACGGACGATATCTTGTTTTTAATAAGATTTCTCCAGGCTGCTTTGAAATAATTCCGGAACATAACGGTTAATTTATGATCTATGATCTGTTATTTTCAGATGTCTGATTTTATGATGTCTGATTTATCGAAACTTGGAACCTGGGACATTGAAACATTCAAACCTCTAAACATTGAAACATTGGAACATTGGAACATTGAAACCTGAAACTTGAAACTTTGAAACTTATTCAAAGCTGCTCTCTCAAAATGCTTTCTGTCACTGTTTGTCCGTCCAGCATGCGGATAATACGATGCGCATATTTTGCATCATGCTCCGAATGCGTCACCATCACGATGGTGGTTCCGGCATCATTCAGATCAGTCAATAATGCCATCACTTCATTGCCGTTGTTAGAATCCAGATTACCTGTCGGCTCATCCGCCAGGATCAGTTTGGGGTTATTCACCACGGCGCGCGCCACAGCTACCCGTTGTTGCTGGCCTCCTGAAAGCTGTTGAGGGAAATGATTACGCCGGTGCATGATCTGCATTTTATCCAAAGCATTTTCCACACGTTCCTTGCGTTCGGAAGCTTTTACACCAGTGTAAATCAACGGTAATTCCACGTTTTCATACACCGTCAGCTCATCAATGAGATTAAAGCTCTGGAATACGAAACCAATAGTTCGTTTACGCAGGTTGGCTCTTTGCCTTTCGTTGTACCCGGCTATCTCTTCTCCGTTAAAGAGAAAGCTGCCATCATCCGGATCATCAAGTAATCCAAGGATATTCAGCAGCGTGGATTTGCCGCAGCCTGATGGCCCCATCACCGCTACAAATTCGCCTTCCTTTACTTCCATATTCATTTTGTTAAGCGCTATAGTTTCTACCTCTTCGGTCCGGTAGATCTTTTCTAAATTGCTGATCTTGATCATGTTTGATTGCATATTGATTGTTTTATGCCCCAACCCGACCTTCCCCGAAGGGAAAGGAGATTGAAACGTTTATAAAAAATTTACATTTCATAATTTATTACCGTTATCATGGCTTTGCCCGTGACCCTCCTTTGGAGGGGTGGGGGGAGGCCTCTTATTCGCTCCGTAATGCTTCGACCGGATTCGCCACCGCCGCTTTAATTGCCTGAAAGCTCACGGTTATCAAAGCAATAAAAACCGATACCAATCCAGCTATCACAAATACCCACCAATGGATATGAATCTTATAAGCAAAATTCTGCAACCACCGGTGCATCGCTATCCATCCTAACGGAACAGCGATAACAATAGCCACTATCACTAATTTTAAAAAATCTTTCGAAATAAGTGTTGTAATGCTTATCACCGAGGCGCCTAACACTTTTCTTATTCCTATTTCTTTAGTTCTCTGAACGGTCGTATAAGCTGCTAATGCAAGCAGTCCCAGGCACGCCAGCAAAATAGCCAGTATGGAAAAGATGGTAAATATTTTACCCGTTCGTTGGTCCGATTTATACAGGTTGTTATATTCATCATTTAAAAAATGATATTCAAAAGGCCTGTAAGGAGCCCATTCTTTCCAAAGATTATGTAAGAAATCAATCGTAGCGGGAATATTATTCCCTTTTATTTTTACAAACATTTCGTTGGTAAATTCCGGGCCCAGGAAAATCACTAACGGGCCAATGGGTTGATGCAGGGAGGCAAAATTGAAATCTTTTACTACTCCTTTGATAATACCGGAACGCCCTTTCGAAATCGTTTTTCCGATAGCTTCTTCGGGTGTCCATCCTAATTTATGGACAGCCGTTTCATTTAATATAAAGGAATATTGATAGTTTTTATAGTTATCGCTCGTATCCATTTTCATCAAATCAGCAGGAGTAAAAGCAGTACCTGCTACAAGATGCATATCCATTGTTTTGATAAAACCCAGATCTACCGGCAATGCATTCACATTTAAGCTGGCTTTTCCTGATTTAGTCTGGGCGTCAATACCGTCTCCCCACCGGATATTCACAGGGCTTTCATAAGCACCGGTTACACTCACGATCTGAGGATCATTTTCAATCGCCTTTTTAAATGCATCATATTGCGGACGCATCCGGTAATCTACCGGTAACACGATGATATGATTCTTATTGTAACCTAAATTTTTATTTCTCACATAACTCAGTTGTAGCAAAATGATCAGCGTGGAAATAATGAGAAAAACAGACACTACAAACTGAAACACGATGAGTGATTTTCTTAAGTTCCCGCCTGATGATGCAAGCCTTACGCCGGACTTCAATATTTTGGCCAGTCCGGTATTGGTTAATATAAGCGCCGGATAACTGCCGGAAACAAAAGTGATGGCCAGACAAAGTACCCATAGCAATAAAATAAATAATGGAGTTACGATCATGCCTGCAGTAAAAGCTATCCCTGTCAATTGAACAAATAAGGGCAACACCATAACCGCAATGGCAATGGCCAACACGAAAGAAATAACGGTCAATAAAAACGATTCGCCGATGAATTGTAAGAACAGTTGTTTTCTTTCAGCGCCGAAAACTTTACGGATGGCAATCTCCAGTCCCCTTCCTGCCGAATAAGCAGTAGCGAGGTTGATATAATTGATACAAGCGATAAACAAAATCAGTAAAGCGATAGCGCCTAAAATATAAATGGCGGTGATGCTCCCATCGGGTTCTAATCCACCGACATGCGAATATAAATGTACGCGAAGAAGCGGCTCTAAATGAAGCTTCAGAAATTCGCTGCCTGTCATACCCAGCTCATTCTTGCTCACTTCTTTCATATAAGTATTGATCTGCTTTTGCAGAGGAGCTATCTGATCCTGATGATGCAAAAGCAGGTAAGTATAATAATTCGCATTGAACCAACTGGGTCTTTTATGCATACCTGTTAAAGAGCTAAAGGAGGCTATAAAATCAAATTTGATTTGTGAAGCTGCCGGTGCATCTGCTACAATGCCGGTAACGGTATAATTAGTATTGGCGGTGGGATCAGTGCCAATCTGTAAGGTTTTCCCTACCGGATCCTGATCACCGAAATATTTTTTCGCCACGGCTTTAGTGATCACTATTTCTTGCGGAGCGCTCAGGACGGTAGCAGGATTTCCTTGCAACAGATGAAAAGAGAAAACATTGAAAAAAGTAGAATCTGCATAAAGCATCTGCTTTTCATCAAACATTTTATCTCCATACTTCACCACCCTGGGCCACGTATATATCCTGACATAAGATTTCACCTGGGGAAAAGTAAGTTTAAGCTGCGGCCCTGCCTCATTTCCTGTAACCGAAGTATTTTGTACCTGGTTGGCATCTCCATAAGACATCGTTACCCTCACGATGCGATCTGCTTTCACATTAAAACGGTCATAACTGAGTTGGTTTACAATATACAAACCAATCAATATACAACTCACAATGCCGAGAGTTAACCCTGCAATATTGACCACGGCATACATCTTATTCCGCGTTAATTTCCGCCAGGCGGTGATGAAATAATTCCGAAACATAAGGTCTCCTCCTAACCTTCCGCCGTTTGGCGGAGAGGCATTTTAACGTTAATTAAATAATAGGTACTTCATAATTTGTAACTTTACTCACAGCCTCACCCATCCCCCCTTCTCGTGCGCTCGCCGAATCACCCGCCCATTCTCTCGTCCTCTCTTCCTTTTAAATTTCATATCTTTACATCATTAGAAACCATATAAATCTTTGATTATGAATACTATCACCATCAAAAAACATCTCGAATCCGATGTGATCAAACTGGGAAACAGGGTAAAACCTCTTTTAGGCAAAAACGTTGAAATCGTTATCCGTGAAATCGTCGAACAAAAACCTAAGGAAAGGAAATGGACGACCTTAGGAAGTGTTTCTATTGGAAATAAGACAGATAACATAAACATCCGCGATTTTGCACATGATGATTGATCTCGTTCTTGACACCAATATCCTGATATATGCACTGAATTATGATTCTGTTAATTATAATTCAGCTATCACTTTTTTCCTGAATCCCAATTATAAATTATTCATAACCTCAAAGAACATCAGTGAATTTTTTGGGGTAACATCAAAACTTAAAATTCCTTATTCCTCCTCATTAACCTTTTATAAAGAATTAAAAAACAATCTCACTGTTCTATTTCCATCCGAAAAGAGTCTGCTCATTCTCGAAACTCTCATTCAACAATATCAGCCTAAAGGAAATCAGGTCTATGATATAGAAATTGTTTCCATTATGATGGCCAACAATATCAAGTATGTTGCTACTTTTAATCAAAAGGATTTCAAAAACATCCACGAGATTCAAATACTTGATATTTAAATTTTGATAACTTCCTATTCCTAACTACTACTTACCACATGCTATTGCTATTTACTGCCTCCTGCTGTTACCTACTTCTTCTTATTTCCCTCAAAGGCACCAGGCACACAAAAAGTTTCTTAGTGGTCTTTGTGGCTTAGTCCAAAGGACTCCTTTCGGAGTGGGATATTTTTTTATCCCATTCGTAATAACTCCATCCCGCCTCATGCGGGATCTTCGCATTACTTTGCTATTCGCTCCGTAATGCTTCGACGGGATTCGCCACCGCCGCTCTGATTGCCTGAAAGCTCACGGTTAATACCGCAATCAAAATGGCTATAGCGGCAGCCGCTAAAAATATCCACCAGCTAATGTCTGTCTTATACGCAAAGTTTTCCAACCATTTATTCATCACAAACCAACCAACAGGTATGGCAATGACAATAGCGATGATCACTAACTTCAAAAAATCCACACTCACTAACCGGATCAGATTTCCCACACTGGCACCCAATACTTTCCGAACTCCGATTTCCTTCATTCTTCTCTGAGCGGTAAAGGTTGCCAATCCTAATAAGCCCAGGCAGGAAATAAAGATGGCAATAGCCGCAAATAAATTGAACAAAGTGCCCTCGCGTTGATCGGATTCATACTTGGCAGCAAACTGCCTATCTATAAAATTATAGGTGAAAGGAATATAGCTCGCATATTTTTGATATTGCTTTTTAACGGCAGCAATCGCCTGCTGCGCATCTGCAGCCGTAGTGCGCACATATAAAATGTTTTTACCTCCCCAGGAGAAAAAAATGAGCGGAGTGACACGATTATCCAATGGACGGAAATTAAAATCTTTCACTACGCCAGTGATAATTCCTTTCAGTTTGTGAAAAGTGATAGGCTGACCTACATAGGGCGGCTCTAATCCCATTGCTTTCACAGCAGCTTCATTGAGGATGTAATGATTACTATCTGCTGGTGTTCCTGAAAAATTATTTCCTTCCAGCAAGTGCATTTTCATGGTTGGAATAAACTGGTAATCAATGGAAGCCTGACAAATGATGAAATTGCTATTTGCCGGTTCTCCTGGCCAACTAAAATAACCGGTGGCAGCGGTAAAGTTTGTAATATCATGAATATTAGATACTGAAACATTTAAAATGCCAGGGTGACTATTTAGCTCGTTCTTGAACGCATCTATATGACTGACTACCTGATCCGGCAGAGATACGGTAAACACATAACTTTTATCATACCCTAAATCCTTATTTCTCATATAATGCATTTGCTTACTGATTACTAAAGTGCTTACGATTAAAATAACGGAAATGGTAAACTGAAATACCACTAATATTTTCCGGAATAAAGCCGCGCCAATACCTGAAGATATTTTCCCCTTTAGGGCGTCCAGCGGATGAAAAGCGGATAATATAATAGCAGGATAAATGCTGGAAGCTATCAAAGTGCCGGTAATAGCAATGGCAATCACTTTCCATACCTGCGCATCTGCCAATGAAAACTGAATATCTTTCCCTGAAATATTATTATATAAAGGCATCAGTAAATAGATCAGTAAGATAGCAATGGCTGTAGCAATGCAAAACAATAGAACCGTTTCTATGATAAACTGAGAAAAAAGCTGACGCCTGCTGGCGCCCACGATTTTACGAATGCTTACTTCTTTGACACGAATCATAGAGCGGGCAGTAGAAAGATTCACATAATTAATGCCCGCAATAAGCAATAATAAAATAGCAATGAGCGCAAATATCTGTACCATCCGTAAAGCAGATGTATTCCCATCCGGCTCAATCAGATGAACATCCGCAAGATTCTCCAATGGAAAACTCACATCATCATGGGATGCTTTCTTAAAAATGGCAGTAAATTCTGAAGCAATTTTTTCTGAGTTGGCACCCGGAGCCAGTTGCACAAAAGTATTGAAGGCATAATCACCTAAGTCTTCATCAATCGTTTTCCACTGGCCATTACCCCCATTAGCAGTAAATTGTGCGGCATAATACCCCATCGGGAAGATGGCATCATATTGAACAGAAGAATTTTCAGGAAAATCTTTTAATATGCCCGTTACCGCAAAATTGTTATTATTGTAGATAATCACTTTCCCCAACGCATCTTTATTGCCAAACATTTTCTTGGCTGTGGATTGTGTCAGCACCACAGAATTATTATTTGGGGATAAATTAGCTTCGCTACCTTCCAGCAGTTTAAAATTAAACATCCGAAAGAAAGTACTGTCAGCATAAGCTATATGAAAGCCACCTAATATTTTATGATGCTGCATATCAGAAAAAACCTGATTCCAATCAGACGCAATCCTTACGATAGATTTCACCTGCGGCATGGAATGGGAATAAACTGCTAAAGGTCCAGGAACACTATTCCAATCCACAGCCTTGCCATTGGAAATAAAATGCGTACTGAATTTATAAATATGTTTATAATCGTGAATGAATTTATCATAGCTGAACTCATTCTGCACCCACATCAACAACATAATGCCCGTTGTCAGTCCTACTGCCAGTCCGCTGACATTGATCAGCGAATAAAATTTGCTGACTGTTAAATTCCGCCAGGCCGTTTTGAAATAGTTCTGAAACATGTTTAATCTATGATTTATGATCTTTGATCTATGATATTTAATTTATTGATGTCTGACCTGCCTGCCGGCAAAGGCAGGTTTCCTGAGGTCTGATTTCAGATACCCATTCTTCATAATTTATACTCGTTATAATGGCTTTGCCCCATGCCCCTCCTCTGGAGGGGTGAGGGGAGGCCTCTCACTCGCTCCGTAATGCTTCGACGGGATTCGCCACCGCCGCTCTGATTGCCTGAAAGCTCACGGTTAATACCGCAATCAAAATGGCCATAGCGGCAGCAGCTAAAAATATCCACCAGCTAATGTCTGTCTTATACGCAAAGTTTTCCAGCCATTTATTCATCACAAACCAACCAACAGGTATGGCAATGACAATGGCGATGATCACTAACTTCAAAAAATCCACACTCACTAACCGGATCAGATTTCCCACACTGGCACCCAATACTTTCCGAACTCCGATTTCCTTCGTTCTTCTTTGAGCGGTAAAGGTTGCCAATCCTAATAAGCCCAGGCAGGAAATAAAGATGGCAATAGCCGCAAATAAATTGAACAAAGTGCCCTCTCGTTGATCGGATTCATACTTGGCAGCAAACTGCTTATCTATAAAATTATAGGTGAAAGGAATATAGCTCGCATATTTTTGATATTGTTTTTTAACGGCAGCAATCGCCTGCTGCGCATCTGCAGCCGTAGTGCGCACATATAGCATATTCCCCTGATACCATTGTGTAAAAAATAAAAGAGGGGTAACCGGATCTTTGAGCGATTTAAAATTAAAATCTTTTAATACACCGATGATAGTTCCCTGTCTCCGGTGAAAAGATATCTGCTGCCCTACATAAGGAGGTCGTAATCCCATTTTTTTCACGGCAGTTTCATTTAATATATAATGGGTGCTGTCAGCAGGGGTCCCGGAAAAATCTCCTCCTGCTATCAATTGCATCTTCATCGTGGGAATAAAATTTTTTCCTATGCATGCCTGTGAAATAATGAACTGGCTGTTGGCAGGTTTGCCCACCCAGTCCAGGTCGCCTGTAGCGTTCTCCAGGTTCGCCATATCATAGATGTCGGAAGCAGCTACATTGAGAATTCCAGGCTGTTTGGACAACTCGTCTTTAATCACATCTAAATGACTTACTGCATTATCCGGAAGCTGCACGGTAAACACATAGCTTTTATCATACCCTAAATTTTTATTCCTCACATAATGCATTTGCTTGCTGATCACTAACGTGCTGACAATTAAAATAACAGAAACAGCAAACTGAAATACGACTAGTATTTTTCTGAATAATGCGGTGCTAATACCGGAAGAAATTTTCCCTTTTAAAGAATCAATCGGATGAAAAGCAGATAATATAATGGCCGGATAAATGCTGGAGGCAATCAAGGTACCTCCCACAGAAATAATGACTACTTTCCATACTTGCGGATTTGCCAGGGAAAACTGCAAATCTTTTCCTGATATTTGGTTATATAATGGCAACAGTAAAACAATCAACACAATAGCAATGGCAATAGCCATGCAAAACAGCACAAAAGTTTCAATAAGAAACTGTAAAAAGAGTTGTTTTCTATTAGCACCTACTATTTTACGAATACTCACTTCTTTGGCGCGTATCATAGCACGGGCTGTTGAAAGGTTGACATAATTAATAGCAGCTATCACCAATAATAAAATGGCCACCAGCATAAAAATTTGTACCATTCGTAATGCAGATTCATTACCATCTACACCGATGAGATGGATATCAGCCAGGTTTTGCAAATTAAAATGCGCTCCGCCCACATCTCCATTTCGTGCTTTTTTATAAGCATCAGTAAATGCCCGTGCTACAGCAAACGGATCAGCACCGGATTTTAATTTTACGAAAGTATTATAATAATAATCCCCTAAATCTTCATCAATGGTTTTCCAGGAACCATTTCCTCCCTGGGCTGTAAATTGCTTTGCCCAATAACCCATCGGGAAGAGCGCATCATATTGTAAAGAAGAATTATCCGGAAAATCCTGTAGAATACCGGTTACCGTAAAATTATCATTATTGGCAACGATTATTTTACCCATGGCATCTTCACTGCCAAAAAATTTCCGGGCGGTGCTTTGGGTGAGTACGACAGAATTAATATTAGGAAATAAATTATTTCTGTTCCCTTCCAGTAATTTATAATTGAACATGGAAAAGAAATTGCTGTCCACACAGGCGGTGTTGAAACCTTGTAACACTTTACTATGGTCTGCATTGGAAAAAATCTGTCCACCACTGCTGTTTATCCTGACGATAGATTGTACCCGGGGAATGGATCTTGCATAAACTGCTAAAGGCCCCGGCACTCCTTGCCAGGTCGTAGTTTTATTTCCGGATGGCATAGTAGCACTGAATTGGTAAATATGCTTGTAATCGCGAATGAATTTATCATAGCTGAACTCATTCTGCACCCACAATAACAGCATAATGCCCGTTGCCAGTCCTACTGCCAGTCCGCTGACATTGATCAGCGAATAAAATTTGTTGGCTGTTAAATTTCGCCAGGCCGTTTTGAAATAGTTCTGAAACATAAGAGGCCCCTCCTAACCTCCCCAGAGGGGAGGAATTTTAAAGCCCCACCTGACCTCCCCGAAGGGGAGGAAACTGGGACAGTGAAAAAATAATTTGTACTTCATAATTTATCATTGTAATCATGGCCTTGCCTGTCCCCCTCCTCTGGAGGGGTGAGGGGAGGCCTTTCACTCGCTCCGTAATGCCTCCACCGGATTCGCCACCGCCGCTTTGATTGCCTGAAAACTCACGGTTATCAAAGCAATGAATACTGCTAACGCTCCGGCTATAATGAATACCCACCACGAAATATGTATTTTGTATGCAAAATTTTGCAGCCATTTATTCATCACAAACCATCCTACAGGCATAGCAATCAAGAGTGCAATGCATATCAGCTTCAAAAAATTGCCTGTCATCATAGTGAATAAACCAGCAGCCGTTGCACCCAATACTTTTCTGATACCTATTTCTTTATGCCTTTGTTCCACCATAAAAGCCGACAGGGCAAACAAACCAAGGCATGCCACTATAATGGCTAGCAAGGAAAAGCCCGTAAACAATTTCCCTGCAAGCTCCACATCGGCATACATAGCGGCATAGCGCTGATCCAGGAAATCATATCGAAGCGTTTGATGAGGCTCAAAACGCTTCCATACTCTCCCAATGGCATCCATCGCTCCATGCATATCGGCAGTCTTCAGCTTTACAGATATCATGCTGTTACTATTTCCCAACACCATGCATAACGGATCCACCTGTTGCTTCACAGATTGGAAATAAAAATTTCCTACCACACCAATAATATGAAGATGCTCCGATCCATTCGTAATTATTTTACCAATGGGATCTTTTAGCCCTAATTTATTCACCATAGCCTGGTTAATGATCGCAGCTTGTGAATCTGTTGGCATGTCCTTGGAAAAATTCCTGCCTGCTATAAGCTTCATTCCAAGGGTAGGAATATAATTTTCATCTATTACCCATCGTTGTCCGCCTACGCTCTGTTTTTCCTGTACCTGCCCTTCAATCCAGAAAGGATTGCCGTTTCGCTTAGTTCCATCTACCGGTAAAAAATCACTTACTGAAACATTCTCCACATCAGGTAAATGCAGCAGCTCATTTTTGAAGGAAGCTGTTTGATGACCCAAGGCATCCGTCCCTTTTATCATCACCACCTCCTCTTTATTAAAGCCTATTTTTGAGTGCAGGATATATTGCATCTGTTTGTAAATGACCATGGTGCCTATCATCAATACAACAGAAATTGCAAATTGGAATATGACCAACCCGTTCCGTAAGCCGCCATTTTTATTCCGTAAGCCTAATTTTCCTTTCAATACATCTACCGGCTTGAAATAAGACAAATAGAATGCGGGGTATAGGCCGGCAAACAAACCAATGACAAATACAGATAAAGCGACCAAAGGAAACAGCCACCATGCTCTCCACGGAATCGTTAGTTGTTGCATGCCCACTATCTTGTTAAAAAGAGGCAGCAGGCTATACGCTAAAATAAAAGCAATGATAAAGGACAAGAAACTATAAAGCAGCGATTCAATCATGAACTGCTTCACCAGATCAGCACGCAGGGATCCGATCACTTTTCTTATCCCCACCTCTTTGGCGCGGTCAGTGGCCCTGGCAGTAGAGAGATTAATAAAATTAATGCAGGCAAGAAGCAGAATGAAAAGGGCCACTGCGGCAAACATCCATATATAACGGATATCTCCATGTTTTACATAATCATCCTCCATATTGTAGGATCCGAGATGAATATCCGTAACATTCTGCAGATACAGGCTGGCGCTCTTTAAAAACTTTTCAATCTCCATGGCCGGCCGGCCACTCGCCTTCCAGGAAGGCATCATATATTTATCCAATACATCCCTTGTAATTTTCTGATTAAAGCTTGCAACGTTTACTCCCGGTTTCAGCAAAAGATAGATAGCATAGTTACTCGCATTCCAGGTCTCCTGTTCGCCATTCCAAAAAGATAATCCTGATAATGAAATAAAACATTTGTACTGCAGGTGAGAAGTTGCAGGGAAGTCTGCCATGACCCCGCCTATTTTTAGCGGACGTTGGGTGTTATCATTGAAGATCATCATCTTACCCACAGGATCCTGATTAGGAAAATATTTATCTGCCATGCTTTTACACATCACGATAGTATTGGGTTCGCTCAGCGCATACTCCCTGTTCCCATAGATTAGATGAATATCCAGTATATCCAATATAGAAGGATCTGCAAAACAAAATCCTTCCTCATAGGAATCATTGGCCTGATCTACTCTTCTTACCTGATTAGCAGAGCCTCCAAAAAGCTTATTGGGCATGAGTCTGCCGGCTTTTTCAATTTCAGGAAAATCATGTTGAAGCGCCTTAGACATAGGCGCAGGGAATTCACACGCCCTGGTAATAATACCACTTTGATTTACCTGGCCAATGATCCGGTACACCCTGTCATGATGGGCTATTTGCTTATCAAAACTTAGCTGGTTCCTGATGAAGAGAGCAATCAGCATGCAGGCAGCTATACCAGTCGCAAATCCTATTATATTGACAATGGCGTACAACCGGTGTTTGCGCATATTCCTGAAAGCCATTTTTAAATAATTCTTAAACATAACAAGCCCCTCCTAACCTCCCCTTCGGGGAGGAATTTAAAAGCCCCAACCTAACCTTCCCCAAAGGGGAAGGGATTTGAGCCGTTTATTAAATAGTTTATTCTTCATATTTTATTCTCATTATTATGGCTTTGCCTATTCCCCCCTCCTCTGGAGGGGTGGGGTGAGGCTTCCCTACTCGCTCCGCAATGCTTCAACCGGATTTGCCACCGCCGCTTTAATCGCCTGAAAGCTCACCGTTAGCGACGCAATCATAATAGCCAACATTCCCGCCCCTAAAAATATCCACCATGAAATGTTTATCCTGTATGCAAAATTTTGTAACCATTTATGCATGCCAAACCATGATAGGGGAACAGCTATGATAATGGCCACGAGGATAAGCATTATAAAATCTTTAGATAACAGAGAAACGATATTCAAAACAGAAGCGCCCAGTGTTTTACGAATGCCTATTTCTTTAGTCCTTTGCTTTGCAGCATAAGTGATCAGTCCGAATAATCCCAGACAGGCAATAAAAATCGCCAGTATGGCAAAGAAGATAAATATTTTCCCCGTCCGTTGTTCCGAATGGTACAGATGGTCATAATCTTCATTCAGAAATGAATAAGTAAAAGGCTGTCCGGCCATACCCGCAATGGCATGATATTTAGCTTTAATAGCCTCCATTAATCCTGGGATATTATTAGAATGGATACGAAAAGCCATGTCATTACCATAGCCGGATAAATTGAAAAGGATAGGCCCGGTCTTAAATTGCAATGATCCTACATTAAAATCTTTCACTATTCCTATAATCGTATAACCAATGGGTTGCCTGTTTGAATCGAATGTATATAATTTTTTACCAATGGCATCCTTATAACCCAGTGCGTTGGCCGTAGCTTCATTGATAATAATAGTGGAAGAATCCGTTGGCATCTGTGAAGAAAAATTCCTTCCCTTTTCCATTTGCATACCTAAGGTAGAAATAAAATCCGCATCCACACCCCAGTTTTCTATCAGCACTGTCTGACTGGCTTCCATAGTAGCATTTTTACAATAGGCATTGCTATTAAATACCTGGTTAGTAGGAAGAAATTCAGACATAGTACCTGCGATGACCCCGGACATTTGTAACACTTCATTTTTAAATAATTTAGCATGAGAGCCTAACAGATAAGTATCGTGCAGTACAAGCACATGATCTTTATCATATCCTAAATTTTTATTTTGCATATAGTGCAATTGCCTGTAAATCAAAAAGGTGCCGGCGATCAATACCACCGCTGTTACAAATTGAAATACTACCAAACCATTTCGTAACCACCCCGGTTTGAAGCCGGCTGACAAATTTCCTTTCAACACTTTTACCGGAGCAAACCGTGACAGGAAAAATGCCGGATAGCTGCCGGCTAAGAAACCTACTAATATCATCGTTACAAGCAAAGCAGGAATAAGCCAGTATAAAGGAAGGATTGAAAGAGAAATTTGTTTACCAGACAACTGATTAAAATAAGGGATCAATACCGCTGTAAGCAATACGGATAGTACCATAGCAATAGAGCTGGTGATCATAGCTTCAATAAGAAATTGAAAGATCAGATCTCTTTTATTGGATCCCAATACTTTCCTGATACCCACTTCTTTGGCTCTACCCGCTGACTGCGCCGTAGCCAGGTTCGTAAAATTAATACAGGCAATAATTAAAATTAAGGCAGCGATAGCAATAAAAATATACACATATTCTATATTGCCGCCAGGTTCCATCTCATCTGTAAAAGGGGAATACAGATGGATTTTAGTAAGCGGAATAGTAAGATAATTATAATATTGGCCTGTCTTTGCCATCTCGGCAAAAGAAGTGTGCACCATCCTTTCCAATTGGGGACCGGCGTATCTGAGCGTTGCCTGTTTCAGATCGCTATTTATAGACTGTTCCGACACGCCAGGCCTTGCCAGCAAAAAAGTAAAATAGCTGTTAGATAACCAGAAATCTGAACGGCTGCTTTCTTTCTCACACATTGGAAGAATAAAATCAAAATGAAAAGAAGATTGGGCAGGCATATCTTTTATGATACCTGTTATTTTATAATCGGCTGAATTATTAATATATAATGTGTTGCCTAATACATTCGTAGTCCCAAAATATTTTTGGGCCATACTTTCCGATATTACAATAGAATGAGGCTGTTTTAAGGCTGTCACCGGATTACCTTCAATCATAGGAAAGCTAAATATCTCAAACAAGGTCGAATCAGCGTAAGCAGCACGCGGCTCTTTCAGCGTTTCATTTCCCTTTCTTACCATAATGGAAAATTCTCCCTGGATACGGACATAGTTTTCAATAGCCGGATAATGCTGTACCATAGCCGGGCCCAGCGGAGCAGGAGAAGTAGGATCATCGAAATTGGATCCATTAATACGACTATGTGCATTTATGCGATAAATCCGATCTGCATTTTTATTAAACCGGTCATAACTCAGCTCATTTTTCACAAATAAAGTAATCAATAGGCAGGTAGTCAACCCTATCATCAATCCTAAAATATTGATGGCAGAAAATCTTTTATTTCTCGCCAGGTTGCGAAAAGCCGTTTTGAAATAATTTTTAAACATAAATAATCTTTGATGTGTGATCTATGATCTATGATGTTTGATATTCGATTTGATGACGTCTGATTTCAGATACCCATTCTTCATAATTTATTGTTGTTATAGCTATAATGGCTTTGCCCAAGCCCCCGCCTTAGGCGGGGGTGGGGAGAGGCCGTCCTACTCCGTCCTCAAACTCTCCACTGGGTTTGCCATGGCCACTTTGAATGCCCGGAAACTGATTGTTATTAAGGCAATACAAAGCGCAATAATACCTGCCAGCGCAAACACCCACCAGCTTAGTTCAGTGTGGTAGGCATAGCCTTGCAGGAAACTGCTTAAACCATACCATGCCACGGGAAAAGCGATGGCTGCCGCGATCAACACCAGTATAAGAAAGTCTTTCGACAGCAGCATAACAATATCCGGCACACTTGCGCCCAATACTTTACGCACGCCAATTTCTTTCACTTTGCTTTCCGCAATAAAGGTTATCAGGCCAAACAAACCAAGGCAGGATATTAATATAGCTATAACGGCGAAACAATCAAACATCTGACCGGTATGTATATCCGTTTTATATAAATCATTGAATTCACTGTCTAAAAAACTGTAATCAAAATTGTAGCCGGCATTATATTCTTTCCATATCTTTTCGGCGGCAGCTATTGCTCGTGGGGCATCCCTGCCGGTAGTTCTGACATACATGATCCCATTGGGGACTTTGTCGTATTGTATCAAAAGAGGCGGTATCTTCTGGTGCATATCCTGAAAATGAAAATCTTTCACGACGCCTGCAATGATCCCCTGAATACCATGAAAAGTAAGCCGTTTGCCAATTACAGGTTTTTTGATGCCCATTTCTTTAATAGCTGTTTCATTCAATATAAAGTTGGCGCCGTCAGCGGGTGAACCGGTAAAGCCGCTTCCTTCTGCCAACTGTATGCCCATCACCTGTAAAAAATTCCTTTCCACCGGCATCTGGATGATAGTAAATGATTGCTGATCTGCCCTTTTACCATCCCAGTCAATATCACTGCTGCCCGAACTGTTATTAACAATGTCAGCGCCGGATTCAGTAACACCTAAGATGCCCGGTTGCTGCATTAGTTCAGTCACCGCCGCATCGTAATGGTCACTGATGTTATGCATTCGGAAGCTAAAAACATTTTGCTTGTCGTAGCCTAAATTTTTCTCCCTGATATACCTTAATTGCTTACCTATAATGATAGTGCTTGTAATAAGCATGATGGAAAAGCTGAATTGCACCACTACCAATACTTTTCGAAAATTGGCTTTACTGCCAATACCGCCTATCCTGCCCTTCATGGCCTCCAGCGGTTTGAATGACGACAGCATGATAGCCGGATAAATACCCGCCAGCAACAGGGTTGCCAGCATGGTAAGTCCGTACGCCATAAGCACACTGGGCGACCAGGGCTCAAACACCATGTTTTTACCTGAAAGATTATTGTACAAAGGCATTACCAGATAAATAATGCCCGTTGCCACGATAAGCGCTATCAGAAATGTAAGCAACGATTCACTCAAAAGCTGCATAAATAGTTCCACCTTGCCCGCGCCAATGATTTTACGTATGCTTATTTCCTTACTACGCTTTATGGCTCTTGCAGTGATCAGGTTTACATAGTTTATACAGGCTATCAACAACACCATTATAGCTACGATAAGGAATACGCGAACCACCATCATACCCTGCGCCTTACCATCTAAGGAATACAGATGTAATTTAGTAAGAGGGACGAAGAGGTAGGCAAGGTGTTTGTTAGCCGGTATATCATAATGGCTTCGGTGTATCATGCCCATTTTTTGAGCTGCTAAAGCAGGGTTGGCATTGGGTTTCAGCAGTACGTAGGTATCGTAGCTATACAGGTCCCAGTTCGTATTCAGCGTTTTGAAATAGCCGGCCGTATCATATTCATCTTCAAGTTGCTTAAAATTGAAAATGATGTTGTAATGTATAGATGAATTGGCAGGCATATCCTTTATTACACCTGTCACACGATATAATTTTTTGTCGTTGACTTTTAATACTTTGCCCATAGGGTCTTCATTGCCAAAAAATTTTTTCGCTGTCGTTTCGGACAATACCACAGAATGTGCATCGGTAAAAGGATGTTGCGGATTGCCCTCGATAAAATGAAAAGTAAACATTCTGAACAAAGAGGCGTCCGCAAAGCAATTATGTGATTCAGTAATTTGTTTACCGTTATATTCAAATACGGAAACATCCCCGTTATCCCTGATGCGGCAGGCATCTGCAATCCCGGGTATATCTTTTCGGGCATATATTGCAGCAGGTGCAGGTGTCTTATTCCAGATATTCTGGTCATCAAATTTTGCCGCCAGCTTATAAATGTTTGCTGCATTTACATTAAAGCGGTCATAGCTCAATTCATCACTTACCCAAAGCAATAGCAATATGCTTACCGTAAGACTTACGGCAAGGCCTGTAATGTTGATGAAAGAATACATTTTATTGTTG
>SCQV01000146.1 GCA_004299085.1 Chitinophagaceae bacterium
GTTATTTGAGAATGTACATGACCGGATTATTTTTAAACTCACAAAGACTAAAAGCTTTATTAATGGAGCAGTAACGCTTTATTATGAACCGACAAAATAATGACTACAAAAATTGACCGGCACATCTTCATGAACAGCATAGCACGAACCGGTAACGTAGTATTGGCAGTAAACGGGCTAAACGGCTTCGTATCAACGGAAGTGAAAAATTCAACTTCAGTGCTTCTATTGAACTTCAGTGCTAAAAATCCCGCCCACCGCCAATACGTAAATCGTTAGCAGTAAGCTTATCAGAAACCTCTCAACAATGACTCAATCACTTCAAGAAATATTTAAATTAGAAGACGACAATCAGTTTGGCAAAGCCTTTGAAAAATACAGCGACTTATATTCAAAGAGCCAAAGTAATTATGAAGTTTGGAAACACTTTTATTTTTTCTTATGGACAACAATCGAAGATGCACCAAGCAGCTTTCAAGACAAAATAAACTTGCGACACTTACTTCAAAATTTATTTGACGAAGGCAAACAAAATTTTTCTGATAAAGCAGATTTTAATTTCATTGCGGGCTATACCGTTTCTATCTTTCCATATGAGTACGGAGACTATGAAGACTTAGAAGAAGAAGGCAATCAAATGTTACTAAAGGCTACACAGCTTGACCCCGACAACGTCATTTACAAAATGGTTTTTCAAGGTAACTTAACAATGACTGATAAAGAAAAATATAGACAGTTAGAAATTAAAGCTGCACCAAAAGTCTTGGAAACTTTTGAGGGTAATGGCGCATTAAAGAAATATTTTAAACAGGTTTTATACCGGCTTGACAAAAAAGCCCACCGCTAACAACAAGCAGTTTGGCCTTATGGCGGCTGACTTGGTAACTTGAACATTAGTACTTTTTATTAACTTTGGTGCAAAGTTGAACGTTTGTGCTTCTAAGTCCGCCCGAACGCAAATCTCGAAAACGTTGGTGGCAACCTTTGACGACACACAGAAACTGAATGACAGAAATGTTTTATTACAGATACAGACCATATTCCGAAATCGGCATAAAAGAGTTGCTGTATAACGAAATCTATTTTGCTTCACCTGACGAATGTAACGACCCATTTGACAGCAAAACGTTTTATGAATTTAGTGCTGACAAAGAAATGTGGAGTAACGTCATCACGTTTTCTGTAAAAATGACTAATTCTGTTATTCCTACACAACTTTTACCCAAACTGACAGAACACATTTGCAAAAAATGCCCTTTGACTTTTGACGAAGCAAAAAAGACGAACTTATTGGACGACTTTCCGGCCAATAATCCAAATGAAAAAGCTCTTATCAACTTCATAGGGCTGCGAGTTCAAGATATTTTTAATGTTTACAGACCCGCAACAAGATATTTCGTTTCATTTTCAAAAGTTAATTCGGAACCTTTAATGTGGTCGCATTATGCAGACAAACACAAAGGATTTTGTTTAGTTTTTAGAGCTATAAACGGAGCATTGAATCAATCTCCAAGACAGAAAAAACACTCTGTGCATCGGGCAACTAAAAACGGTCTTGCACCAAATATGAGTTACGGCATTCCAGACAGTTTTCCGTTCACTAAGATAGAATACAAAGCAGGAGTTAAACCATTAAACGCTTTCTTACATCTTCCAGTTGGTGTTACAGGAGAGAAAGTTGAAAATGAAGCCAAACAAATTCGCGAGGAACAGGAAAGTCATTACAGACAAAAAAGTAAAAGTTGGGAATATGAAGCAGAGTATCGTTTAATGTTGCAACGACCCTTACCTTGGTTGTTTGGTGAGCATTTTGACTATACCAAACAAGAGCGTTTATTTCACTATCAACCGTCTCAACTTGCCGGAATTATTTATGGTGCAAGAATGGAGACATCAGATAAAAACAGAATAAAAGAATTACTCAAAGAGCGTAACGAATGGAGATTTTATTTGGATAACGAAAAAGTAATAGAGTTTAGCTTTGTTGAATACGATGCTGTTCTTTCCCCAAACCAACGTGAAGTTGTAATTAAACCGACAGGAATGCTTTCATACAAAATCATACTACCAACTAACCCAGATTTTGACAGATTGTATAAAGAAATGCTTGACGGTTGGGGTTGGGAACGATACAAAAACGGGAGCAAAAAAATAAAAGTTGACTAAAATGACGACAAGTAACAATAAGGCAGCCACAAACAAGGATTTGGCGTCAGGCGGCTTGACGTTCACGGCAGGAAATTCCTGCGGAGATTTCCCGCCCGAATGCCAAACCGTAAACCGTTGCGAACAACGTATATAAGTACTTCGCAAAAAATAACGACCCTGAATAAATGGATTCACTTTTAGTAAACCGAAAGTTTGATAAAAAGAGTTTCATTGAAACTTCTCAAGTTCATTGGGAGATTAAGACTTCAAAGAACTTGAAACAAATAAAGCGCTTCTTAATGGTGGCATTAATTATTTTAGCAAGTGGAATTATTACAGGAGTATTGGGCAGTGGATATGCACCTTTTCTTATCTTTATAGGAACTATTGCTTTAGTTGTGGTAGCAGCTCGAATTATGAGTATGCGCCACGTAAAAAAAAGGTACAATAAAGAAGTTAAGGAAAAGATTGAAGAGTTGGGAAAAGAAGAAAGGACTTATACTTTTGAGTTCTCTGACAACTCGGTAAAATATCATGATAAAGAAACAGATTTAGAATTAAAGTGGCCTGCTTTCAAGGGTTATTCAATATATAAAAATCATATCGTCTTAGTATTAAAAAACAGCTCAACCTCATTCTATGTTTTTGGGAAAGAGGGCGCTATAGATATAGAGTATGAAAAAATTCTTGAATTTGCTAAGTTTAAGCTTCCTTGCATAAAGATAAAATAATGATAATAGAAAAAAAACTTTGGAGGGTATAGGTATAATAGTCTTTGCTAGCTGTGCTGCCTGTAACAAGCGGTTTTGCGCCAAGCATGGCAAAACGTCTTCGATTGAAAGAAAAGTATTAAATTTATATTCCGCTTTGGCGTGAAAATTTAGTGTCAAAAATTCGCCGCCTCCGACAAGCCGATCAAAGGTTACCATCCACATTAAAAGCCTGCGATTACAATGTTCAGATTATTTGGTAAAAAAGTTTTTAGACCGACAGTCACCCAGGACGATAAAGACTGGATAGAAATGAATATCATAAGCCTTATAAAATCTTATGGATTTGAAAGGTTAAAGGAAGCCCCATTTATTTTTCCGACAGAAGAAAATTTCCCATACACTAACTTCAAGGATGAATACCAGTTTCAAAAGTTGTTTGAACAACTATGCAATTATTGGGATTTAGACCATAATTGGATCTCTGTAAATTTTTTTGAAGATGTTCAATCGAAAGAATGGGAAACACTTATTCCGCAAGGTAGTTCTAATGAGCCGGCATGGTCTTATAGCCAATTTTATATAAAAAACGAAAAGCGTTTCAAAATTCAATTAGCTAAATCGGACCTTGATAACCCCGGCTTACTAATATCAGTAATGGCACGCATACTTGCAAGTGTAAAAAGTACTGTAAGTAATCATTACATAATGCAAAACAGCCCGGATATAAGGCCTTATAGAGATTTGACCTGCATCTTCTTTGGTTTTGGAATCCTTTTTGCGAACACTGTGTGGGCAAAAAAGCCATATTGGACAATCCATTCCGGGGCCCTTCCAAACCAGGTTATAAGCTATACAAATGCTTTAATCTGTTACGTAACGGAACAAAATGTGGGTAATTGTGAATCTTTTTTGAATAGTAATACTAAAGATCTATTTAAAAAAGATTATGAGTTTTTAAATAATACCGGCAATACATTATTAACGAAAGACAAGATTTCCGAAAGTGACGTAATTTTTAAGCTTCGTAAGCAAGTTTCAGACGGTCTCCATGGAGGTGGGTATGAAAAAGCTATTGAAGCTGGGAGAAAACTTATAAGTTTGGATCCCATAGACTCTTCAGCGCTTAATAATGTGGGCTATGCCTTTCTTCATCAGAGAAAATATAATGAGGCAATAGTCGAATTTACTAAAGCAATTGAAGTGCGCCCAAATAGTGCCTTTCCTTATAATAATAGGGGGTATTGTAAACTGCAGATTGGAGAGTTTGCGGATGCTTTTTCTGATATTCAACATTCTTTAGATATGAATCAGGGGAATTCCTATGCTTGGAGAAACATGGGAGCTTATTATTTGAAAATAAATGAATTCGAAAAGGCTTTGAGTTGTTTTGAAAAAGCTGAAAAAATAAACCCAGCAACAGAGATGATAAACTTC
>SCQV01000147.1 GCA_004299085.1 Chitinophagaceae bacterium
CCGTGGGACGGTAGGACTGCTGGGGTCAGTAGGCCAGTTGTTGAAGTTCCAGCATGCGGGCAAGACGGGAGACAGTATCAGGATGACGCTGGCAACGAATACGGGATTACTGGATTTAGGCGTGCTCAATGGGGTAAGCGTAGTATTCTATGAAAGCGGCAAAGCAGTAGGGACGTATGCGCTTAACGATGCGTTGCTTCACCTGCGGTTGCTGGATGGGGTGAATAAGAGCTATGCAACGATAGTAGCGCCGGTGGATTATGATGCGATGGAGATAAGATTGGGTGGAGTGGCCACCGCGCTGACGAGCATTGATGTATATTACGTCCAACAGCTTTATCCCATGCCGGCGATAGTTTCCGATACGGCAACGATATGCTATGGTGATTCTACCTCATTCACAGCTACGCCGGCTCCGAATACCATTGTGGGATGGTATGCATCGTCAACCGGCGGTACTGTGTTGAGCACAAACAGCATCTTTACCACACCGGCGTTAACCCAATCCATGACTTATTATGTGACTGCCGCCCGTGTAACAGGTGCTGATACCTGCTGGGATTCCAACAGGATGCCAGTGGTGGTAAAAGTCAATCCAAGAGCCAGAGCCGTTGATATTGAAGTAAGCGGGGCAGATACTATCTGTACGGGCGAAATGGCCACACTTCAGGCAAGCAGTAAGACGGTAGCTGACTCCATCTTTTCCTGGTATAGTGATGCAACTTTGAAGAGTAAATTGTTTACGGGTTCTATCTTTAAAGTATCTCCAACAGCCACTACTACCTATTATGTGACAGTGGAGGGAACCGGGTTCTGTGAAAACGCCCCGGATAGTGGCAGGGCAGTAACCATTACAGTCAATCCAAGGGCTGATTCCATGGACATTACGGTTAAGGGCGATACCGTTTGTTCGGGAGAACAAGCCACGTTGCAGGCAAGCAGTACAGTGGTACCCAACGGAATATTTACCTGGTATAGCGATCCTAAGCTGACTAATAAACTTTATACAGGAGCTTCTTATACGATAAGTCCAACGAATGTTACGACCTATTATGTAACAGTTCAGGGTAATGGGTTCTGTGAAAATGCTCCCGATAGTGCAAAATCTGTCACGGTGGTAGTGAATCCAAGAGCAAAGGCCGGTGATATTAATATGAGTGGCCCTGATACTATTTGTGCAGGTGAACAGGCAACGCTTCAAGCGGGCAGCACCGTTGTACCCAATCCAATCTTTAATTGGTACAGCGATGCGAAGCTGACTAATAAGCTATACACCGGGGCTTCTTATGCCGTAACTCCATCAGGCACTACTACCTATTACGTTACGGTATTAGGGACTGGATTCTGTGAAAATGAGCCGGATAGTGGAAAGTCAGTGACCATTGTTGTAAACCCGAGGGCGCAGGCAGGCGATATCGAGGTAAGTGGTGGAAGCACGATCTGTGAAGGAGATACTGTCACACTCGCTGCAAGCAGCAAGACCCTTTCAAATGCCATATTTACTTGGTACAGTGATTCCCAACTTAAAAATAAGTTAGCCACCGGGACTACCTTTAAAGTAATTCCCGATGTGACCACTGCTTATTATGTAACTGCTCAGGGAAGCGGCTTCTGTGAAAATGCACATGGAGATGCCCAGATAGTAACAGTGACGGTCAATCCGGTGCCGAAAACGCCGGTTGTCAGCGGGCCGGCAGGCGCTATCTGTGCTAATACAACGGCTACTCTGGAAATAACTAATGCGCAAGCGGGCGTTACTTACAACTGGTATTCCGTTGCGACCGGAGGCACTGCGCTTGCGACAGGCACTACTTATACTACTGCCGCATTGCAAGCCGCTACCACTTATTATGTAGCAGGCGCCGTTACCGGAGGATGCGCTGGCACAAGCAGCAGGACCTCTGTGACTGTAACCGTCAGCCAGGTACCTGAACCGCCGAAAGTACAGGCTGCCGATGTAACCGTATGTATAGGCAGCAGAGCCACCTTTGAGGTAGCAAGTCCTCAAACGGGCATTACCTATAACTGGTACACCACCCCCACAGGCGGAACGCCGCTGACAAGTGGTACTACCTTTACCACTTCACCCTTGCAGAGCGACTCCACTTATTATGTGGAAGCAGATGCGGGCGGAGGATGTCCCAGCACCAGCCGCACACAGGTGAATGCTAAAGTAGTTGGTCTTCCACCTGCGCCGACAGTGAATCTGTCTGCCAACCCGGTATGCCCGGATTCTACCGTAACGCTAACCGCAAGCTCCGGTGCTCAGGGTGTAACCTATAAGTGGTATGACAGCCCTACCGGCGGCAACTTGTTATTCACCGGTAATCCTTATACTACCCAGCCTTTAACTGCCACTACCACCTATTATGTGGAGACAGTCAATGCAGGCGGATGCGCTAATACAGGCGGGCGGGCCTCAGTCACTGTGGTCGTATTAATGCAATTGCCTACCCCGCAGGTAATAGTGGATACCGCTACAATCAACAGTATCACTTTTGCATGGGAACCTGTGCCGGGCGCAGTGGGCTATCAGGTGAGCACCGATAATGGAACTACCTGGCAGCAGCCCAGCTCAGGAGCAACAGGGCTTACGCACACTGTAACCGGATTGCAGCTTAACCAGTCAGTGACTATTATTGTAAAAGCACTGGCACAAAGCTCCTGTCAGAACAGTCAGCCATCACAAGCTGTAACAGGAACTACTAAAGGCAGCCCGTTAGGCGACTACATCTTCGTCCCCAATGCCTTCTCTCCCAATGGCGATGGGCTGAATGACGTATGGCAGGTTTATGGTAATAATATCAGCAAACTACAAGTGATGGTATATAATCAATATGGCCAGAAGATTTTTGAATCGCACAGCCAGCAGGATGGATGGGATGGTACTTACCAGGGGAAAAAGCAGCCGGTAGGAGTGTATGTGTATTACCTGCAGATAACCTTTACAGACGGTAAAACAGAAACAAAGAAAGGAGACATCAATCTTATCAGATGATCTTTTAAAAAATAGCTTATGAAAAACAAGATTAAATCAGCGATAGTATTCCTCTTTGTCAGCAGTTGCTTATTATCTTTCCATGCTAACGCCCAGGTGGATGCACACTTTTCGCAATATTATGCCTATCCTTTATGGCTAAATCCCGGACTTACGGGAGTGATGGATGGGGATTACCGGTTAACGGTGAATTATAAACGCCAATGGGCGGACATTACCAGCCCGTTCACTACAGAAGCGGTTTCCTTCGATACTTATCCCTATAAGCACATGGGCATTGGAGGAACTATTTTGAACCAATCCGCAGGCGATGGAGGATACAATTACCTGAATGCGGTAGCGTCAGCAGCTTACCGTGCCATTCTGGATGCCAGGGGTATGAATATCCTGAGCATCGGGTTGCAGGCGGGTATCATTAACCGCCGGTTTAATCCCAATAAGCTGCAGTTCGGCAGCCAGTATAACCCTATTCTCGGTTTCAACCCGGCTACTCCTTCCGGAGAAAATTTCAGCAAAACATCCACAACCGCTTTCGATGCCAATTTCGGAATCGTATATTTCAATGGCGATCCTAATACACGTTTGAATCCATTCGGAGGTGTAAGTGTATATCACCTTACCCGGCCCCAGGATCCCTTTTTAACAGGTGGTAACAGCCGGCTTCCGATGCGCATGGATGTTCATGGCGGCGTGAGAATCAAGCTTGATGAAAAGTTTGATCTGACTCCGCAGGCTATTTATATCCGGCAGGGGAATGCGCATGAAACTGCCGCCGGCGTATATGCACAATACCTGCTGCAAAACTACTCCGATCTGCTTTTTGGCGCTACCTACCGTGTGCAGGATGCGCTGATACCTTTTATCGGATTTCATATCAATGATTTCACCTTTGGGCTTAGCTATGATATTAACGTTTCACAATTAAGATCTGCTTCTGAAGGCAGGGGCGGACTTGAATTGTCCTTATCGTATATCCGGCATAAGAAGATACAAGATCCAAGATTCGTTTGTCCAAGATTATAATCCTATGAGAAAAAAGAATATTTTTTACATGGCCATTGGTGCGCTCCTTTTATTACCTGCAATTACCAGCGCACAATATATTGTTGATTATAAGCGGCAGGGCGATACGTATTTCGCGCAACATAATTATTATGGCGCCGCAGTGCTGTATCAGAAAGCATTGAATCTTTTGCCGGATACATCGGGAAAAACCTATTTTTATCCTTATGCCATGAAAACCACTTTCGGTAAAAGGAAAGAAAAAAATGCAGATCAATATGAATATCTCGTGTATCAGCTTGGAGAATCTTTCCGCCTTTATAAAGATTATGCGAGCGCTGAGCCTTGGTATGAAAAGGTATTGCAGTTCAACAATGACAAGTTTCCTCTTGCCAGGCTTTGGTACGCCGTATGTCTCCGGTCTGATCAGAAATATGCTGATGCGATAAGCCAGCTTGATCAATTTCAGGCAAGCTATACGAAGCAGGACGCATGCAGCCAACGGGCGGGACTGGAGCTGAAATCCTGCCGGTTTGCGCTTGATCAGATGGCTTTTTCAAGACTGGCTCATATCCAAAAATTGCCAACGCCCATTAATGACAGCGGCTCTGCGTATGCTCCGGTGATAACTGATACTACTTTATACTTCACTTCCTCCCGGCCATTAAGCAGCATTAACCCGCGCAAGGCAAATCCGTATGTGAATAAAATTTATAAAGCGGGCATTTCAGGGGGAAACAGCTTTGACAAGCCGGTCATGATTACGCTGGGGAGCGATCCAACTACTGAGCTTGCCGCTCAATCTTTAAGCCCCGGCTACACGCGTATGTATTTCACCGAATGGCAGCAGCCTAAAAGGAAAAAGGACAGCCAGGCTCATTATGAAATTACGATGAGCAGGATGGGAAGCGACAGCGTATGGTCGGCTCCCGTATCAGTTGGCGGATTTGTGAATGTGCAGGGATATGATTCCAAGGAGGCTTTTGCTACTCCCGATGGCCAGTACCTGATATTCAGCTCCGACCGTCCGGGAGGACAGGGGGGGTATGACCTCTGGTATTGTCCGCTGAATTTAGACGGAATGCCCTCCGGCGATGCTGTCAATATGGGTGTTGTTATTAATACTTCAGGCGATGAAGCAAGCCCGTATTATAATTCAAAAACCGGTGAGCTGGTCTTCAGCAGCAATGGCAGAGTGGGGTTGGGCGGATTTGATCTGTATGAAAGCGATGGCACCATCGGGGCCGGCAAGTGGAGTGAGCCTAAAGACTTAGGTTATCCTGTTAATTCTGCCAAAGATGATAATTTCTATTACCCTTCCGGCAAAGAAGGTAACTTTTATACCAGCTCTGACAGGGAATCGGTTTGCTGCATGGAGCTTTTCAATATCCAGTTGTCACATATTGCCATCACAGGAACCGTGCGAGATTGCGACAGCGCCAAACCATTGCCGGGTGTAGAAGTGACTTTAACGGATTCTATCAGCCATAAAACCATTGGGAGCCAGCTTACAGATGATGCAGGACATTACCGCTTTACGGTCATCAACCGGAAGCCGCTAAAATTGCATTTTGACAAAGACGAATATTTTTCAAAAAGCGCTATTATTACCACGAATGATTTAAGCCAGGTGGATACGTTGTTTAGCAACGAAATTTGCATGAATCATTTTGTCATAGGCAAACCTATAGTTATTCCCAATATTGAATACGACTTTAATAAAGCGACCCTCAGGCCCGAATCCGAGTCAGTGCTTGATTCGCTGGCTCAGATATTAAAAGATAACCCTAAGCTGATTGTTCAGATGCGTTCTTATACGGACAGCATTGGCTCGTTTGACTATAACAGGAAGCTTTCCCAGCGCCGCGCCCAGTCCTGTGTGGATTACCTGTTAAGCCAGGGTATTCCATCTTACAGAATGAGCGCCAAAGGATACGGTGAGACCGATCCTATTGCACCCAATTCGCTGCCGGACGGGAAAGATAATCCTGCGGGCCGTCAGAAAAACCGGCGGACAGCCTTTGTCGTACTGAAAGATTAAAAGGATAATAACGGTAGATTTTTAGGATGACAAACATTTTTGGTTTTTCATAGGATATGCACAAGGAGCGGGGTTTCTACCCCGCTTTGCAATTATGCTTATAGAAAGAGGCGCGTAAGTACTCCTATTTTTAGTCGTGAATATCAACTGGTATTGGGTATTCCCAGTAAAAGGAACCACTAATGCACGAATGATATTGCAAATCAATTGGGTAAGGAATCGGATTTATTCGAGCCTGCCCGTTCCGTTCAGGCGGGCATTAGTGGTAAAAACCGATAACCTTAAAAACTCAAACACGAATGCACGAATAGTTCAATTCTTGAGAACGATTCTATTCGTGCATTCGTGGTTAAGTGCCCTCTGGTGGGGTAGTTAAACGCCTTTTTCTATATGCTTAATATTAAAAATATGCGTCGTTATTTTTACCTTGCTTTTTCTGCGGCTGCCGGTTTGCTGTTTTTTACCGTTTGTGCGCATGCCCAACAGTTGAAGCTGGGGAATCATCCTACTTATATTAACCCGTCTGCGGTATTGCAGTTGGACAGCAGAAACCAGGGGCTGCTGCTGACAAGGGTTCCTGATACCGGCGCTATGACGAGTTTAAATCCACCTGACGGCATGATTATTTATTTTACAGACAGCAGTACAACTACACACATAAGCCCCGGCCCCAATGCGGGCGTGTATGAAAGAAAGAATGATCAATGGCAGCTTCTGACAGGAATTACCTCCCTGAATGGCTCCACCGTGCCGGTTCAGACTTTTGATACTGGAAGAGCTGGCAGTAATTTTAATATTATCACCAACACTGCGACGGGACAGCATACTTTTAATTTGCCGGATGCCTCGCCGACAACAAGAGGAGTGATTAATACAAGGGTACAGACGATTGGCGGCGTGAAAACAATTAATTCGGGGAGCGCCAATACCTCCGGCTTAGCATTTACTAACTTGAATTCTTCTTCCCCGGTAAGTTCTTCTAATACAGGCCTCCTTGGTGTGGATGGAAGCGGTAATGTGGTAAGAGCAGACGTACAAAGGAATTTTCAGTACCCTACACAACCCATCAATTCTTCTTTCCAGGTTTCTCCTGATCAAGATACTTATGTAAGTTATTCTATTAAACTCAGCGTTTCGGCAGGCTTATTAAGTACAAATAATGACACAGCCGCCCTGCAGATATCTTCCAGTGGAGGAGCCGGGACATGGCAGACGGTTTCTCAAATTTCATTGAGTAATAACTTAACAGCATTGACAACAATATTAGGCATTAACGTGAATCTTTTGGCAGGAAATATTTCGAATACACAAATTCTTTCAGGATGGGTGCCCAAAGGATATTATGTTCAAATTGTAACTTCCGGATCGGTATCTTATATGAATGGGCAGGAAGTGATCATGCAATAATGTAACACGAACGAAATCGAACAGTGAACTAAAGTCATAATTTATGTATAGAAATATGAATATCTTTTAATGATTGGGAGTTCGTTTATTCTGTTCAGTTTGTTCATTTCAAGTAAAATGGGAGGTTTAATTAATGCTTCTCTTATACCTTTGTCTTTGATCTTTATGAGATGCTGAAGAGATAAAGTTTCCGATAGTATCATATCCTATTTTAACCATAATGAATCTAAGAAATAGAGGCCTTGAGCTTCTTACTAATATTGAATTTTGCCGCTTTTCCAGCAGTCATGCAGGAATAACCAGGGAAATGAACTTGCCCTTATTTTTACAAAACCCGTTCCGGCTGACAGATTTTTTCTTATCGGGCCAATTTCCCGCAGAGCCTGCGGCTTGTACTTCACAGCTTGATAAAATGACCTTAGTCCAAATCCCCTCCCTACTTATTATTAATAATTTAACTAATTTAATAATTAACCTTATAACCTGAAATTGTCGATATGGAAAATGATTACAACCTTTTACAGAAATATGTTTTAGCCAAATCAGGGATTAAAGTTATTTCTCCGGGAAATTGTAAAGAGATTTCATGGAATATTGAGAAGCTTTTGGGAAAAATCGTGAGCGAAACTACGCTCAAACGGTTTTTTGGCTTTGCCAATCAAAAATATAGTCTTTCCAAATATACGCTTAACACGTTATGCGAGTATGCCGGCTTTAACGGGTGGGATAGCTTTCATCAGACTATTTCAGTGAGCGGTGACGGGGAAAAGCTGGTAGCCCACACTTTATGGAAAGATTTCAGGGAAAAATCCCTGCAGGTGACCGAGGTTACGCAAAAAACGCTCAAAAATTCAAGCGGACTTCCCTTCCCTTATACCATCTCACGCCCAACTGTAGAGGCTGATTTTAAATACTTTATGGAAAGTGATTATAAGTTTTTTTGTCTGACCGGCGCACCCGGAGCAGGCAAAACCTTGCAGATGGCTCATTTGGTGGATAAATTCTTTTTAGGTAAAAATGCGCCATACGAAAGCAGCATTATCTGGTTTTTTAAGCAGAACACCTCCAAAGAATTGTTGGCTTATGATATTGATCTGATTAAATTGTTGGAAGATCAATTTAATCTGGGAGAAGAATTTAATTTCCTGGAATACTTCCATAAAGCGCCGGATAAAGTGGAAGGCAAGCTGGTGCTTATGGTGGATGGGCTGGATGAATACCTGTATGAGCGCTGGCAGCTTGATTACATTTTTGAGAATATCATTCGTCTCATAGAATATTTAGACGGAGAAAAATGGCTGAAAATAGTCTTGTCTGTACGGACTTCTACCTGGAGTATTTTACGAAATAAATTTGAACAAAATGAACAATTGAATAAAATATGGTATTCCGGCATTTCTTATCAGGAAGAGCTGAAGGCAAATATGATAGCGCTTAATAAAGCAGAAATTACTACTGTGCTGGATTCTATATGTAAAGAAACAGGAGCAACGCTGTATCCCTGCGAATGCCTGTATAACCTTTTTAGCAATCCATATTATATATCCTTGTATTATTACCTGTTAAAAAAGGATATCAATACCAAGGGCTGGGGAGATGCTTTATTTTGTGTGCTGGTAAGTTCCTTTATCAATAAAAAGCTGCGGAGTGCGCGGGATTACATCGAAAAAGATCATTTATTGAGAAAACTGGTCAGGCTTTGTGAGAATGATTCATCCGGGTGCCAGGTAGAAAAAAATAAATTACTTCATGGAAGTGAAGGATGTTTAGAGTCCTATTACAATTTGATCAACGAAGGTTTTCTGATAGAAGCTTATGACGACCGGAATTTTGATCCTCATATTTATGTCCGCTTTTTGCATGATTCGCTTTATACTTATTTTTTGTCTCTGGAGTGGATGGATCAGGATGATCAGCTGGAACAGGTCATCAGCCTTACAGAAAAAATTAAACTATATCCTTCAGGAAGAAGGAGAGAAATGCTGACTAAATGGTTTATATGGCATTATAGATTAAAAGATCCGGATGCATTTATCAAGTTAGCTTTTTCGGGAGGATTATCTCCCAATGAAACCTGGGCGCTGCTTAATTTTAGCTGTGATATTCTTGTCAATATGAAGGTGGAATTGACCGCTGCTCAAAAGACTGAAATGGTTCATAAAAGCGCTGCCTTTATTGCCAGTCATTTTATGGAATTGAACTGTCTGAGCAAAAGATACGAAAAGACAGTCAGCCTTTTGTTAAGCTATGCTTCTGAAGAACAGGACAAAGCTTATTTACTGATTATTCAATGCATCATGGCCATGTTGCGCCTGGATAAAAAAGCATTATGGAAAGGAATCAGCGAACTGCGAAAAATAAACGAAAATATTTTTGTTGCATATTTTCCTATCCATCCGGTGCATGCGTTTGAATATCTGTTTGGTTATTATGCTATGGATACAGCAAATACTCAGGTACTGGCCTCTATAGAAAATTTTATCAGGAAGCCGCCTTATACCCAAGACAAAAGCCTGCCGCAAACCGGCCAGGTACTGGCATACCAGTTTGCTATTTTTATATTGTCTCTTTCCAGGCGGCGAATGGATGTCATTGCTTTTGTAGAAACCATTCAATATCTTCATCCTCACCTGTTTACAAGAGAATCGTGTTCGGGCATCACCATTCATCTGCTGCTTCGCAAAGCATTTGCCTGCCTGAGAAGCAACCAGGAAACACAGGCGTCAGAGATAGCGATAAAGGTAGAAAAATGTCTGAGCGTTGAAAAGGATCTCACCTCTCATTCTTTGCTGTTGCTCGAACTATTGAAAGGAGAAATTGCCATGAGAAAAGAAGAGTACCGGAAGGCTGTGGAGCATTTTTTATATGCTTATGAGCATTGCAGGCAAAATGAATTTATCATGCTTCAGATTTATGCCGCTTTGCCTCTGTTGAAAATCTATAAAATGAAAAATAACTTTAAGAAAGTGGTTAATATTTTTAATGAGGTTCAAAAGGCTATGCAGGAAATTTATTTTCCTATAAAGGATATTTTATTGGAAGGGATTATGGCATAAGTATCCGAGCAGCTTAATTCTTATAGAAGCAGGGATAACTAAACGCCTCTTTCTATATACTTATTCTGCAAGGGCATTCCTGAAAGTCCTCTGAGCGTTTCCATGGACGTTTGCAGAAGTGCCCTCCTTTCATTGATAATAGTATAGGGGGGTATGTTACTGACCGCTATTCCTTTTTTATAGGCAGTTATAATAGCTATATTATCTTCGTATGTTACTCCAATACAAACGATCACCTTACATTTTTGTAATTGTGCGATGGATTCAGGAGGTAAGGAAGTATGATAGACAATGATGGCATCTGCATTCAGGGCCGGATTCATCCAATTGTCTGAATCGCTTTTTTCCAATACTTTTACCTCATAACCTACTCTTTCCAAAAGTTTCCTAACGGGATGTAACTTTTCTACATAGTCAATAAAGCATACACTACCCTGTGCCATAAAAGGTGAGTCTTAAAAAACCCCAGGCTCATCCCGGGGTTTTAATTTCAGCAAAATGATTTGTTTACTACTTAATGCATTTTGTGGATAGCTATTAAAGACCGCCTAATCCACCACCCAGGTCTAATCCACCCAATAAGCCGGACAGACTTCCGAAAAGGGTTGCAATAAGTTTAGACAGATCTAAATTTACATTGATCATAAAATAAAAATTAATGATTATGCCTACTCTTTTCAGGGTTTTCAGCATTCCCCTTGTCAGAAAAAACGGTTCGTGATAGATTTCATAGCTTAAAGAATTTGGTGTAGTGCCTGGTTGTCTTTGTCTTCACCGCTAACTCTGACATTAAAAAAACTGAGCAAATTTATCTTATACCTCTGTTTGTGTTTTATTCACTTTGTTCATTACAATAAAAAGAAATTTGATTCTTACCGTTCATTGACGGCTTTTCTTTGTTGGTGAACATGAGTAGCATGGTGTTCAATGGAGGAAGAAGGATTTAAGAGCCATTTTTCCGGAGAGGGTGTCATTCGATTTTCACTGATAGTGTTATGTCAAGAATATTTTATCTTATTTCCCACTAAGCCACAAAGCCCACAAACCTGCCTGCCTGCGTCAAGCAGGGGCTTTTATTCGTGTATCTTAGTGGCTCTGTGGGATTTCTTTTACCGTTATTTCTAAGTTGACATAACAATAGTTGATTGCAGCCATAAATGCCGCAAAATAAATGCACAAAAAGTCACCACATAGACGCAGTAGAACACAATAGGTTTTTCACATAGGCTATACATGTAATCCTTCCTTCATGCAAAGGCAGGCGTGAACTATATTCCATTGGTTCTCATTACTGTTTCTAATATCAGGAGAAATGCTGAATTTTTCGACCATTAAAATGCAGGGATTTGACGTAAGTTCCCTTTATTAATGCCCGTTCCAATTTTTATCCAGTGTTTTCATAAAAAATCCGCCGACCACTGATCTTGCCTGAAAGCCCACTTGTTTTGCATTGGTGGTTTCATACCAGTCGCTGATAGGAACGCGGGATGGTGTTTCACCAATATATTTATACTCCGGAGCTATTAATGCCCGAAAATCTTTCTCATTATCAGCCAGCGTGGCGGTCCACATAATCCAGTCCGCTTTGGTGTATGTTTTACGGCTGTCTAAGGGTAGTCCGTATTCATTCTGTTTAGTTAAATAATTAGCGATTGCTTTTTGTGCAACGGTTTTTGGGAAAATATGTAACTGAAGCACTTTATCCCATACCAGATTATATTTCTGACTCCAGGTCCCCGGTTTATCAAATGCCAGTTTAAAATGATTGCCATCTTCATCCATCATAATCCATTGCTTTGCCATTTCTCTGGCGGTATCTGTATATTCTTTTGTCAGACTTTTTTCTCCCAGCATATCCGCCATGCTTCCATAGCTTGCGATTCCTAAAATAGCCTTGATGGAAAGATTGGCATTATGTGCGGAAGGACCGGCAAAGTCATCCGTACAAAGTTGATCTCCCGGATCCATACCGTATTTTAATAAATAATCAGCCCAGGTACTTAATACTTTCCAATGTTTTTTTGCAAAAGAAGCATTCCCTTCAGCTCTTGTGATGGCTGCCGCCATGATCAGCATATTTCCCGTTTCTTCAATTGGCATCGTTTCTTCATTTTTTCTTCCGTTGGCAATGGGGAAAGTGCCCAGATCATGCGGGGCATTTGGCTTTGTCCATCTGCCGCTTTCGCAATAATAAAAAATGGGATCTAATAATGCTTTCAAAAGAACCGGGTTATAAACTAACGTTATCGGACAGGAGGGGAAAATGACATCTACTGTACTGATATCACCGTTGCTGAAACATTCCTTGGTGAATAATAACGGATTCCCTTCAGGCCCAGCCGCCAGCTTGCAGGCTGCAAATGCCTGGCGATAGGCCAATTCACACATCTTGGCATATTCCTCTCCTCCGGCTGCCAATGTCTGATGATATAATGTATTATCGAACTGATTGCATTTTTTTACAACGGAAGAGTAATCTCTTTCGGCGCCTGTCAGCATTTGGTCAACACCCATCCCTTTTCTTGCCCACCAGGGTTTTAGTTTTTGATGAAAATATTCTATGCAATCAATCTGGTTGTAAGCTAAAATGATATGGTGGCTTACAGGTGTTGAAGAAATCTTCCCCAAGTCGTAAACTGCCGCGAGCGTTACGGGATTATCCTCTGCTGCACGCGGTATATCTTTATCGTCGTTTGAAGCAAGTTTTCCATTATCCACGAAATCCTTTACAGATTTTTCCGAAGAGGTTATTAAAGTAGAAGTTTCTTTGCTTTGAGGAATCGCCATATAAAGATAACCCCAGTCAATGCGTACATTATCTCCTTTTCTGCCAAGGATATTTTGAGAAACTGTTCCGACTCGCATCACGTTCATATTACCGGCTTTTGATCTTTGCCATTGCACTTGCTGATCCGGCGTATTTACGGCAATATTTCCTGCTGCACTGAAATAAAGCTGCACTTGATGTGCTTTTCCATCTGCTGAATGTATTTTGAAAGTAACATAATCTGCCGGACGCGAAAAGATATCCAGATCGTTTGCCAATAAAGGGTCTGTAAAAGTTAACTGTAGTTCCACGCCGCCGCAGGTAAAATGATAAAAAGTTTGTGTGGCCGAAATACTTACGCTTGTCTGTGTCGCTTTTGCGATATTCATTTCAGGCTTTATTTCATCTACTAATCCGGCATCTAAATAAGCTCCGCCGGCTGTGTTTTCACAATGTATAGCGAGTACGTTTTCACCTTCTTTCAAAGCAGCCTTTGCAGCATCACTGATTTTAAAAAGCTCAGGTGAATTATTCCAGCCATCGGCTTTATAGGCCAATACACCATTGATATATACTGCGACATTATCATCATGATGCAGGTTGAGCATTAAATCATTAAAATCCATGTTGTTTAGTCGGAATGTCCGCCGTACCCAAATATCGTGAGTCATCCATTTGTTGGGAGCGTCATTATCTGTTGAAAATGCGCCGGCACCTTGTTTCCAGGAGGCATCATTAAAGTGAAGTTGGTCCCAGTTATTATCCGGTTTTGAAAAAGTATATTTCCATTGACCTGTTTTTTCCACTAAAGGCAGAACGGTCTTATAAGACGTAATAGGCTTGCCTAAAAAATAATAAGATTGTCCATCCACACGGATGATTCCCTGTAATGAATTTTCTTTTCCTGTCCAATGAACGGTAGATGCGTCATTCAGTGTATCATTAAATGACCATATACTAAAATAGGGATCTACTGTAATAAGCGGATAGGCGGGGGGGCGGAAATGTTCTTGTGCTTTTGAGGTGAAAGCAACTAATACAAGGATAATGAAGAATGATAGTTTTTTCATGATATTGTTTTAAAAATTTAGGTGGCTCCTACGGAGCCTTAGTTATTACTCGGTTTATTGTTTTTTACAAACAGGCCGCTCCATCCGGAGCGATTATGTGACTTTCATTAGTGTTATAAACAGGATGCTCTTATAAAGTAATTTAGAATATTATCCTGTATTTTGCATGCCAGTCATTAGCTCCGTAGGATCTACCTGTTTGTAACTAAAAGATCATCATGTAATCAGGCTCCGGAGGAGCCTCCTGTTAATGTCAATCAAAGAAATCAAACAAATACCTCTCGTCATAAGACACTTCAAATTTCTTGAGAAAACTCAATATAGGGCATCTCTAAAAACCACCTATAGATTCGTGAAAACCAGCCTGCCGGCTGGCAGGTCCGTGCTATTCGTGGCTAAATAAAGCTAAAAATAAGGTTTTGAGAGATGTCCTATATTCTTTTCTGAATGTTTTTTTCTTATGATGTTCTTCCTGGTTCAGGACATACTTTATTACCCTGTCAATGTGCGAACGTGAATAGGAAAATACACCATAACCCTTCTGCCATGCAAAATCCTTGTTTATCCACTTTTTGTTATTTATAAATTCGTTACTTTCTACTTTTATCTCTTTAACCCAAATTTTGCAGTAGCAAAATTTCTGCGAAGCAGTGACGAAAAAATGGCTTCTTTGCCATTTTTTGTCAGGGTTAACCCCGACAAGCCATGCTTCGTCGGCCCAGACGCTTCGGTCTGGGTCAGGCAAACTTCGTTTCGTCTGACCTTTCAGGCAGATTTTGCAGCCAACTGCAAAATCTGGGTTTAATAAAATCAGGGATATAAACACTTGGGTCAAAGCCAACAAAAAGATGTGCGAGGTCAGGCATGCAATGGATAGCCAGCATTTTAGCTTTTCTGTTTTGAACAAGTCCCGTAATATATTTATGCAATTTTTCTTTGTTTTCTTTAGGTATGAGGCTTTGTCTGTATTGTACAGCAAAAACGAATTGTAAATAAAGCTGATGATAGGTATTTGCCATAGTCTCAATTTTTAAAGGTTTAATAACAGGTGGCTCCTGCGGAGCCTAAAATACAAATCTAAATATTTTCTACTACAAACGGGATGCACCCAACGGGAAGCTTCTATAAGGCTTGTTGGAATTCATTTTTATTTCTTCCTTCACTCCGTTCCCGAAGGTACTTCCATCAATGAATCCGTTTTTACCGGCACTCCGAAATCCGGTGTTCCATTTTTATTCCATGTAAATGGCTGCATCCTGGGGGACCGTTTATTTCCACAACCTTCACCGGGCTTGCCATTAGCATGGTATATAATCCAGTTTTGTGTTCCATCCGGAGATTTGAAAAACCCGTTATGCCCTGTAGCATATACGCTGTTTGCCGGTGATTGCTTAAAGACAGGTTCGGGATACTTTTCCCACGAATTAGGGGTCACTAAGTTATTCTTATTAATCAGCTTGAGCATCCCCAACGCATAATAATCTGTCCAGCATCCGCTTGCAGAGTAGATCAAAAATACATCACCGTCATGCTTTAATATTTCAGGCCCTTCATTTACGCTCACGTGCTTCACGGGATCATTCTTTAGATCGCCATGCAGTTCCCATGAATATTCAGGATAGGAAATCATAGCTCTGTTGCCTTCGATGGTCCACGGATTTTTCATTTTGGCCATATAAATATTCTGCTGACCATTCATATCGTCCTGCCACCCCGACCAGATTATATACCATTGCTTTTCGTATTCAAACACAGAGGCATCAATCGCCCATTTATCCGAAGGATCAGTTATTTTCCCTTTGAATGTCCAATGGCCTTTCATCGGATCCTTGCTTTTATTTTCAATAACATATATCCGGTGCGTAGCATTGTTCCCATCATCCGCGGCAAAATATACATACCATTTCCCATTAATAAAATGAATTTCCGGCGCCCATATTTGTTTGGAATAAGGGCCACTTGGGGGTGGCAGCCAGATGGTTTTTTTCTCTGCATCCCTTAAAGTTGCCATATCTTTTGTTTCCCGAAGCTCGAGGCGGTCTCCCATCGTCTGCATATAATAGTAATAACCATGATGATAAATCACCCACGGATCTGCACCGGAAGGCAAAAGCGGATTAGTGAAAGTGTGTGCTTTAGGCGCATTACGGGAACGTTGCGCATTTACAGAAAAACCTGTCAATATAAGTACTATAACTAAAATTATTTTTTTCAATGTAAAACTTTTTAAAATTGATTATTCACTGTCATTTAGGTAAGCAATTTAAGAATATTGATTAACGATTCTTGATTTAAGAAGTATCGAAAAATCAGAAATCTTCAATCGTTAATCGGTGTTCTGAAATCAATTAATTTCAAAATATTCTTAATGAGCCTGTAGTCATTATTCACTAAAATCTATTGAATTCAGATTTGTTACTTGTTTTTTCCATGATGGGCTTCCATTATTTACAACAGGCCAACCATTTTTAAAAATGATTAAATCTCTCAACAATACCCGCGAATAATCTCCCTTCCTGAAAGACGAGTCAGGAATCGCATGATAATACATCCACCAATTACCATACTCATCTTTCACAGCACAATTATGCCCCGGCGCAATCCAGTGCTCATTGGCTTGCAAAATGACGCTGCTCATGGTACTGTGCACTTTACTATATCTTATAAAAGGCCCTTCAGGATATTTTGAACGCGCTACCATGACAGCATAATGCGCCTTCACCCCACAACAATTATCACCTGAATAAAATAAAAAATAATATCCTTTATGGTATATCACCCAGGCGCCTTCAATCAATTTATCATAATCATGATCTATATCAGGATATAATGCCACTTTCGCTTTGGAGCCTTTTGCAAAGCTCAGCCAGTTGCTGCTCAATTGCTGCACCATAATAGGCTTAAAATCAGACCCCCAATACATGTAATGCTTCCCGGTTCGGGGATCTTCAAATGCCATCGGATCCAGGACTTCAAATTTCTTTCCACAAATTAATGGAGTGTCTATATTATGAAAAGGCCCTTTCGGTGTGGATGAAACAGCCATTCCAATACCCATTCCCAAAGTATCTACATTCGATTTAGCCGCATAATACAACACATATCTTTTATTTCTTTTATCATAAATTACGTCTGGCGCCCAGAAGTAAGGAGAATGACTTGCCCACTTTGGCTTATCGTGAAGCGCATCGCCCAGCCAGTTCCAATGCACACCATCTTTAGATTTCGCTACCTGAATATGAGCATGCTTCCCATCAAATCCACCATTGGTCCCATACGCATAGAAGGTACTGTCGGGTGTCATGATTACCGTTGGATCGGGAAAATTATGATCCCATACGGGGTTTTGCCATTCAATGTTTAACTCAACGCGGGAAGAATCTTGTGCCCTTACATTTTTGTAGAAGAAGTTCAAAGCAGCAAAAAAAAGTATATAAATTAATTTCATTTTCATCTTGGTCAATATTCAATATTCAATGTGCAATGATCAATGATCAATATCCAATATTCAATGTGCAATGATCAATATCCAATCAATGTCGTTTAGTTAAACATAGGAAGTGAAATTGTCATGGTGAGCGAAGTCGAACCATGGCGTCATTGACAAACACCCCTGCCCGTCCGGTCAGGCGGGCTTCGACTACGCTCAGGGTGACAAAATTCTTAACTAAACGACATTGAATTCTCAATATTCAATATTCAATGTTCAATTCTCAATGTTCTCCGAAGGAGCCCTTTGGGCAATTCTGTGTACAGGTTTGGGATAGCCGGGTTGAAAAGCGGTTAACCCTTTATTTAAAATTGCTACATCATTGTTTTTCATTGTTTCACGAATTGCTTCCTGACAAATATGTTCTAATATGCCGGGTGAAACCTGTACTCTCGCATTGATTAGCAAATTTACCTGAGGAAGCTTGATTAAAGAATGTGTTTGCCTTACTCCCGGTTCAAGTGAAGAGGTAAAGCTGATCTTTCGTTGCCAGTCTTTTGCTTGTATCAGAAATTTCAAATGTCCGATAGGATATTGATGGCGCTGAATTTTATGATACAGATTATTGATTAAAATGACAGCGACATCTGCGGCATTATTTCTTTTTGCCGCAATTACTAATTCTCCATCCAGCCATGCCAGCTTTGCTTCTCCTGCACCGTATTTATTATAATTTATTTCCAATGAATTTCTGTTGATGGCGCCATCAACATTTTCCAATACATTCAACCATTTTTGTATATCTTCTTCTCTCAACGAATTTTGAAACAATATTTTTTCATGGGGAAACATTTTATTGACCCTACCCCTTAATAATTGGGATTGTTTATCATCAAGTAAATCTGTTTTATTTGTTACCAGGATATCAGCTTCTTCCAACTGCTTTTCATAAATATAATTCACATCATCATCGAAGCAAAAAGGAATGCCTTCTGACATCTTTAATAATATAACTGCATCGGCAAAAACAGAAAGCACAATCTCCAGCTCAGGATAAAATTGCTGCAATGGTTTAACGACAGTTGCAATAATATCTGTACAGGAACCCACCGATTCAGCAAAAATGACATCGGGATTATTTTCTTTTTTCAGCGACTGAATACCGGTTTCCAGTTGCGTATAATTACAACAAAAACATCCATTCACCACTTCCCTGCCAGGGATTTGAAAGCTTTTTATAAAGGCACTGTCCACCAACTGAGCGCCCTGGTCATTGGTGATTACTCCCACCCGTGTTCCTTTTTTCATTAATTGCAGACAAGCCTGTTGTATAGCGGTAGTTTTACCGCTACCCAGGAAACCGCTTAATAAATATAGTTTCATTTAATAAATGAATTAAGAATAATGAACCTGCCTTTGCCGGCAGGCAGGCAAGGAATAATGAACACCGAACACCGAATAATGAACAAGGAATAATGAACAAGGAGTGAAGAACTTACCTAACTTCTTAAATCGTCATTCTTTGTTCGTTATTCGTTATTCGGCTCCTGTCAGCTTCTTTATCAGGTCCACTTCTTTTGGATTGTATGGCCTTCCGTCCTTATAAAAAATATCATGAAACCAAACTTTGGGAGGAGCAGTATATTTTTTTGTCCAGCTATCCCAGGGATAAATCGTTTGTGTTTTTCCGCTCACAAAACCCCAGTTGATGGCGCCTACATGCTGCGATTTGAAATAAGGCAAAATAGCCTGAAAAGTACTGCCAATAGGCCGTGCCATATATTCAGAACATATTACAGACCTGTTGTAACGCTGCAATTCTTCCACCTCTTTTTGTGTGGGAGCTAAAGGAGCGTAGCAGTGAAAAGTAATTACATCGGAATGGTTAAACATAAACTTATCCATCGGGTCCATCTTGGCCGTATCGGACCAGTCGCGATGCCAGGGAGCTACTGTCAGCGGTTGCGATGGATTTATTTCACGAGCCCACTTAAAAGCATCTCTTAATAAGATAAAAGAGTATTTATACTTTTCTGCCGCATGCAAATCATCTTTAAACCTGCCGCCGTTGTCATTATCCGGTTCATTGAATAAATCCCAGAGTATGACTCTCGGATCATCCTTAAAATGCGACATGATGCCCTGGAGATAATCTTTCAATGGTCCATATTCAGCCGTATCTGAAAGTATTTGGGCGCCTGGGCTTTGCACCCATTGTGAATTATGAACGAAAGGTGTAGGAGCAGGCTGTGTACCCAAATGCGGATCAGGATTCCAGCAACCATCGAAAAATACAAACATGACACCGATGTGATGACGATTTGTAATCGTCAGAAATTCATTGATACGATTGATAAAACCGGTAGAGTCTTGTTTCCACAAAAGATTATGGAGGAACACTCTGACAATATTGAAACCAAGCCCTTGTGCCCAGCCTAATTCTTTGTCAATTCTCGCTGTATCAAAAGTAGCTGCCTGCCAGAATTCCAGCTCATTCACCGCATAAGCGGGAATATAATTACATCCCGCCAACCAGTCACCATGCTGTTGGTACCATGCGTTGGCTTTGGTTGCAGTCCAACGGGAAGCTATCGCCGTTGAAGCAGTATCGTCTTTTTTTTCAGATTGTTTTCCTGCCTGATTATTACATGAAAAAGCAAATATCGCTAAGGAGATAACTGATAATGTGAATATGCGTCTCATTGAAAATGATTTACTAGTTGAACAATAAATAGGGCGACAAGATATATAAATTTCTGCATGGTGCATGTTTTAATCTTCAGGATTTATCCTGCCAAACCTAATCTCTACCTGATGAGCTTCATTCTTCTGCTTTACAGAAGTAATAATGCAAATACTGTTTGTACCCGTCTGATATAACGCCGACCATATTGCCTGTGTCCAGTCCGACTCATAGCTTTTTTTTAAATTCCAGGGACGATTGGTTTGATGCCAGGTCTCTCCATAATCGCTACTGGAAGAAATATTCGCGCAGTTGGAAGTTACAATCAACCTTCCGTCAGGTAAAGAAAGGATAAAAGGTGCTCCTGTTTGATCAGGGATTTTTTCACCTAATCCAACAGGCCAATGAATACCATCATCACTGATTTTTTCATAAATATTGCACTTCTCAGGTCCGCACACCTCATAGACCGCTATATATTTATTATCCGACATCTTTGTCCATACAGACATACCTGGTCTGGCTAAATGATCGCCAGGCTGATAGGCTACCCATATTTCTTTACCCCAAGTTTTTCCATCGTTTGGTGAAATTTTTTCAGAAACAATCTGGCTATAGGAATCTTTATCTGTTACATGTTTTTCATTCGCATACATTACAGCTAATCTGCCGTCTTTTAAAAAGCAAAAATGCGGTTCATATACTCCTTTATCGGGATGTCCTAATTCACCCGGCTTGCCTTCATTAGCATCAATGATGCCGATTCTTTTCCATGTTTTGCCCAAATCGTTACTTTGGTAAACCGGCAGCCTGTAAGACTCTTGCCAGCGGACTGAACGGCATGCCAATAAAACAGCGCCATCCGGAAGCTGAATTAATTCCGCGTTATCCAGGTCCCTGCCTTTATCTATAATTCTGCTGATCTTCTTCCAATGCAGCCCGCCATCATCACTTTCAGATATCTGCAGCCTCAATCCGCCATTGGGGTCTTTCCGATAACCGGCATTCACAGACACCGTGTAAGCTGCCAACCAATGATCATTTTTAAGATGCAGCATTCTTCCATATTGCGATCCATAATTCCCCGGCATATCATCTACCATTACTTTCTTTCTCCAGACAACTTTTATTGTCTGCGAAAAGGCAACACCTTCAAATAATGACATGAACAGTATTATATAGATCAATTTTTTCTTCATAGAAAACGTGTCCTTATTTTATGGTATAGATTGATGATCGGTATTTCTGATCCTGTACCAATCCACTAATTTATCTTTAGACGGAAGAGCAAAAGCTAACTTTGATGCCTTATCCTGATACCAATAGGCGGTGGAAGAAAATTTAAATTCCTTTAATTGATTTGCCATGCGTGGATTGATAAAACTCATCTCAATACTTTTATCAAAACAAACGACATCTTCTTCATGAAAACGATACATGGTAATCATAGAACGCAAAGCATCTTTTATAGGAACACCATGATACATGCCGTTAAACTCACCCTCTCTGAAATACCATCCGCCATTAAAATAATCTTCCATTCCCGTACCTACCATAGTTGGAACAGACTGATCTTCAGTATCAATATAAAAATATTCCGGCGCTTCCAGAAACGATAAATAATCTTTTTCTTTTCCCTGTAAAGAAACACAACAACCCACATAATGTCCCTTTCCGGTTGTCTTTAAAACCGCCATCGGTTCTGAACCGGGGTTTGCTCCTGCATTGTATAAACATTGGAAACGCCCTGCGTCTTCAGATAAAGCATCCAGCGCCTGATAATTTGCATTGAGAAAGACATAAGGAATCACTTTGTCGTGCATGTTTTCGACTTCTATACGCACCCCTTTGGCAAATGGCATTGGAAAATAATTATAAAATCCACCGCTGGACATACCGAGGTATTTAGAAAGATATTGCTTGTACTCACATTGGCCAACACCGAAGAAATCGCCTATGGGCGCTTCAACGGACGGAAAATTATTTCTATCCCAATAAATACGTAAGATCAACTTCTTCAAAATTGTCTGATCTATATAGGTATCTGGTTCCCAGTACATCCAGAACCAACCGGAGAAAGTCATCCACATACGGGTAATGATACCGGCGCCTTCATAATTAACTAAGTCTTTCTTTTCGCCTGGTTGAATGGGATATGCTTTGTTTTTTGTTTTTGGATCAAAGGTGGTAAACTGCCTGGAACGTCCCTCCCTTCGCAGGCTATAGACAGGCAAAGGAACCCCGGTTAAAGGCTTTGTATCATTATATGCTTCATTCCGGTTGCGTGCTATAGCCGGCATGGCGAATAAAGCTGACAGCGAGGCGACCGTGGAAATAGCCTTTCGGCGTGAAATGGGTTCTTTATTTTTCATCATTTATTTATCCCTGGAAATAATCAGGCTTACAATATACTGCATCTTACAAAATCCCGCAAGCTAATACTCCAACTTCACTACCGGTGAAAAAATCATGTCTTCCACATTATTTATTTTCACCCCAATCCTTGCAAATATATAATGCTGTGTGGGCGTCATGGCGGGTATTGTTGCGCTTAGAGCAATATTATTCATATCAGCAATGTCGCTTCCATTGATATTAGTGGTGCTCACGCTGGTCCGTGAATCATCAAAAAGTGTTTTACTCAAATACAATGATACACTCTGTATGTCTTGCGCTAAGGAATCGGTAATGATCTTTTCCAATTTACAGGTAGCATTTACTGTGCTATCGCTCACGGAAAATTGAGGATTCATGATCATATAATAAGGAAGCACCTGAATTCCCATGTTGGTATTTCCCTGAACATGTACCAACATGGTGTCTGAATTTGTTTTCGGATCAATCAGACTTATAAAAGGTCCCTGCCCGGCAGGAAAAACCAGCTTATAATCTCCATTAAACAATAATGCAGAATAAGAACCATTTTGATCTACCGTAACATTGATAGGCGTTAGTTTACCAAAACCGGTCTGCCATAGTTGAAAGGCTACATTATTATAGCTCACATTGATAGAGTCTCCTTTATACAGGATAGCACCTGTAAGCTTAGAGGAAGGTGGTGAATAATTGTCGTACTTACAGGAAGCAAGTAATGTCATGCCTGCCAGAAAACAGATGATATATTGCAATTTAATTTTCATCTCTTTATAATTTTTAATTTATAATTTCTTCTTTTTAATTTATAGTTCTTTCTTTATCACTGATTAGGATTTTGTACCAGCTTGGGATTAGCTGCAATAGTATTCGGATCTATTTGAGAATAATAGTTGCCCAACCGAAACTGGTGGGCTTGTGTTATTGGCCCTGGAATAACTTCTTTAAATATCCATTTACCATTATCTGGATTTCCCGGGTCGTAAATTTCATAAGGCCATAGTCCCCACATGCGTGTGCTGGGTTCATATATATTGCCTGGCTGAGTGCTTAACGTGGTTTTTGTACCGTTCCATACAACATGCGCCAGCCGCCATCGCTTCATATCCCAAAAACGTTGTCCTTCAAAAGCAAATTCCACTCTTCGCTCATGCACAATACGGTCAAACGTGATATCCGAAGGTTTTAGTGGAATGGTCAATCCTGCACGGGCGCGAACCTGATTCATATAGCTGGCGGCAGCGGCATTTTGTCCCAGTTCAAAAGCAGCCTCAGCTCCATTCAGCAATATTTCTGCATAGCGATACCGGATCCACCACACATCACTGCCGGTACCGATCCCGCCGGCACCTACAGTCGGATCCAAATATTTCCTGATGTAAAATCCTGTTTGTGTGCCATGCTCTATCTGGCTGCTGACAGGGCCATCGAATCCTACCACCTGGGTGGGAGTTGATTGTCCCGGCAATGTCCCCTGGGCGCCAAAAGTGGAACCACTGATAACATTTCCGTTAGGTTGCATATAACCTGCCCAGATGTCCACATTATCTCCTCTGAATTGCGATCCTGGTAAAATAATGCTGCCTGCCAGCCGTGCATCCCGGTCTTTAAAAATATCGCTGGTATTATTATATTCAATATAATTTCCTGAAGCATCTTTTGCAGCTAAAGGAGCGAAAGTATTATCCAGCTTTTCGAAAGATTGCACCAGGTTTAAGGAAGGATTTAAAAAACCGGAAACAGCTCCTTCCTCCGTTAAAGAATGCGGTTGATTTTGCACCGTAAATTGAGTAGTGCGCGCCTTAAGCTTATAATCTTTTACAAAGATCACTTCCGGATTATTATTTTTATCCAAAAACAATTCATAAAAATTCTTTGAGAGATTATCCGGATATTTCATATACAAAGAATACTCATTGCTATTGATGATCTGCTGTGCCGTGTTTAAAGCAATCTGATAATAATGATCTGCCTGGTCAGCCGGTATGCCCACAATATTGCCGGGAAGCATTACGGAAGGCGTGGTAGCGCCATATTTGGCAATAGAACCTGCATAGAGGGCTGCGCGGCATTTCAGCGCCATAGCGGCACCCCAGGTAGCCCTTGATTTAATGGTCGGGTCATTGGGCAGCAGGGCAGCCGCTGAATCACATTCGTTCATTACAAAATCATAGACTTTAGCTTCCGGCGCACGCGGATGCTGCAAATAAGCAGTATTATCGCCACTGCTGAAATTATACACCATCGTATCAAGGATCAATGGTACACCGCCCATTCTTTTTACCAAATCAAAATAAGCGGTTGCCCGCAGGAATTCTCCTTCACCCAAAAACCGCTTGCGGTCTGCACTATCCAGTTGAGTGGCATTTTTACAATCCAGGATAAAAAGATTGATGTCACGGATATAATCATAATTCCATAATGACCAGTCGTTATATCCATAAGTTTGATTTTGCACACGCCAATAATCACCGTAATTAGAAGGAAAGGCGTCATCAAAATCGGCAAAGTTCCAATACTGTTCTAATTCCTGGTATTGTGGAATGCGATCATATAAGTCTGCCACCACAGATAAGACCAGAGAGGGATCTGACCACACCTGATCAGTTAGCAGGACATTCGTAGGTTTTTTATCCAGGAAAGTATCCTCTGCCTTTTTACATCCTGCTCCTAAGACCAATAATGTTATGATTAGAAAACCTAATTTTTTCATGTTAAATATTTTTAAGGTCAGAAAGTAATATTAATACCTGTGTTAATGACCCTGCTTTGCGGATATTGCAAGCTGTTCTCTGAAGCAATTTCCGGATCAATAAAATCAGGTAAGTTATCCAGGGAAAACAGGTTATAGCCATTAAGATATACCCGCACTTTTTCTATTTTCACTTTATCCGTCCATCGTTTTGGCAGAGTATAGCCTATTTCCATAGTCCGGCCTCTGAGTGCATGAATATTAATAAGCCAGTAAGTAGAGTTTTTATTATAATCGCTGTGTCCTCCGTCATTAAATCGAAGGGGGGGGTATTTACCTGGTATCCAGGGACTGTTCAGATCCCAGGGATTTTCTCTGTGCCAGCGATTGGTATAATCTGTCAGCAGGCTGCCTCCGTTCTGAAAAGGCCATCTCGATTCCCAATTACGATTAAAGGAATACTGGGATTCATAAGAAAAATCTGCAGCCAGATCAAAGCCTCTCCAACTTAGAGTTACATCCAGCCCTCCATATAAAGACGGTTGGAAGCCTTCATTATATCCAACAGGCCTCATGTCATATTCATTAATCACTCCGTCATGATTGACGTCTTTATAAATTAAATCACCCGGTAATAAGGTAGTGTTACCCTGGCCGTCTTCATTGACGGGATAATTATTAATTTGCTCCTGAGTTTTAAACTGCCCGATTACCTGATAGCCCCAGAAGACATCCCACCACCTGTTGTTCTGATCGTTCCGGTATTTATCCCAGGAGTTGCCGAATTGCGTATTGGAATTATACACGATTTTCGCTCTGGCATAAGAAATGTTTCCAGAGATACTGTAATGAAGCTCACCTATTCTGTTGGTGTAATGCAGCTCTAATTCTCCGCCTATTTCTTCATCACTGTTCAGGTTTTCCTGTGGTAAAGCATATCCTAATTCTGCCGGCACTACCACACTGGGATTTGCCAGCATTCCTGTTCTGGCTCTGTTAAAATAATCTACAGAACCGGATAATTTACCACTCCATAAGGAGAAATCAGCTCCTATATCTGTTATGGTGCTGACAAACCAGGTAATATTGGTAACCGGCTGTCCGCGGTCTCTGGAGCTATTGATCGTATTTCCATCAAGAATAACGGTGCCCACATTATAAGTATATCCGGGGATATAGGCAAACGGATCAATACCCACTCTGTCATCTCCAAGTTTGCCATACGAAGCGCGAATCTTTAAATTGCTAAGCACACTGTTATTTCCAATCCATGCATTAAAGAAAGGCTCACTGGTGATCCGCCATCCAGCGGACATAGAGGGGAAAAATCCCCATCGGTGATCAGGAGGCCATTGATAGGATCCATCTTCACGTCCTGAAAGTTCCAGGTAATATTTGTCCGAATAATTATAAGTGATGCGTCCCACATAACCTATACGAGCCGATTCATTATCATTATCTGCATATTGAGTCCCGTCAATCGTATTCCACTGAATAGTACTTAAGATATTTACAGGAGGTACATCATGAATATGACTGTAAAGATCACTGCGATGTGTCCATTCTGTAACGAAGGTTGCAGCTACATTATTCTTGCCGAATGAATTGGCATAATTAACCTGACCCTGCATAGTAGGTTGCATGATAAGTTCTCTGCCCCTTTCCTGCCAGGGATTCTGGCTGCCCCCAGTCCAAGTGTAAGTGCTGTCCACGGGATTATAAGTATAAGCTTTATAGGTAAATTCATGGTTGGTAAAATAATCGTTGGCATAATAATAGGTGTACATTCCTTTCACTGATAATCCTTTTAAGGGGAGATCATACTGCACATGAAAGTTGGCCTGCAATACCCGCCAATCATCCTGGTATTTACCCGATTCTTTATAGGTCCATAAGCCTGCATTATCAGCATCATGACCAATATCATTTAAATATTCGGGGTTATTGTTAGCAAAAGGATGCTCCATAGGCGTGTTACGCATAGAAGCAAATAATGGTTCCCAATAATCATCTACTCCGGGCACGCCGGGATGTAATCTTTCTTCTTGTCGTCCATTAATATCTATGCCGGCTACTAATCGGTCATTAAGGTGAACGTCTATATTGGACTGAAAATTATACCGGTTAAAGTTGTACTCTTTGAATACTGCATCCTGGTTTAGCCGGGTAAAAGAAAGATAATAATTAGTCGTCTCTCCGCCACCACCGACATTCACGTTAATGGAAGTCAGCGGAGCATTTTTTCTGAAAATAAAGTTCGGCCAGTTGAAGCTTTCATAACCCGGTCCACCTTGTTTCCATTTTTGCACTTCAGCCGGTGTGATGCCGGTGCTTCCAAATTCATTCATTTGTGCATCAGCAGCACCTAGTTGCCAGTTATACGCATTTACCGTATGATTGGTATAACGAAACATATTTTGCCAACCGGTGTATGCATTCACGCTAAGCTTGGGCTTGGAGTTCAGTTTGCCATGTTTGGTGGTGACCACTACAACTCCATTTGCCGCCCGTGAGCCATAAATAGCCGCTGCTGAAGCGTCTTTTAATACGCTGATACTGGCGATATCATCCGTTGAAAGATTGTTGAATTGTCCTTCATCCTCTACCACGCCGTCAATGACGAACAAGGGAGTTCCAAAATTCCTGATCTGTATAGAAGCGCTGGAGCCGGGTCTTCCTTCCGACATACGGTAAGATAATCCGCTGATTTTCCCCGCTAATGTGGAACTTACGGTAGAACCGCCGTGCACCCGCTCTATATCTTTGCTGGTAATGCTCGATATAGCGCCTGTAATATCCTCTTTCTTTTGGGTGCCATAGCCTACTTCCACAAATTCTTTCAAGAGTCTTGCCGAGGATTCCATTTTCACTGTTATATGGTGTTGCCCGTTAACTGCCACTGATTTCGTAACATATCCTATGTAGGAAAATATCAGTGTATCACCGGCATCCGGTACATTTAGCACAAAATGTCCCTTCTCATCCGTTACGGTTCCAATACTTGGAGATTCTTTTACCTGCACGGTTACTCCGGTAAGTGCAATACCTTTTTCATCTGTTACCTTACCATGCACAGCCATCTCATGATAAAGGCTTCCGATACCGTTTGCCAGGGGGGCCGTTTCCTGGGGGGGGATAACCACTATCAGATTATAATCTAGTATTTTATAGCTCACTCCATTATCGGTCAACACTTCATGCAGGACGTTTTTCAATGGCTCTTTTCGTGCGTCAATGGAAATATCCTTTTTGTTAGCTACCAAATCAAGTGAATAGATAAAATGATAGTCCGTTACCTGTTCCAGCTTATGCAATACTTCCACGATGGAAGCGTTTTTTACGGAAAGTGTCACTTTTTCAGTCTGTGACCACGCACTGGCAGAAGCTTGAAATACTCCAAGGAAGGTCAATAGGACAGCCAGCTTCATTGCATTGATTATTTTCGCCTTTTTTACATAAAGCAGGCGATGCTTGTAATGAATGTTTTTTTTCATACTTTTGAATTGGAAGTTACGCTGATGTCCGCCTTAGTCAGAGAAAAACATCAGCAAATGAATTCCACCTACCGTCTCTGCATCCGCAGGGACGGTTTTTCTTATAGTGTATCTTCTATAAAGATGAAAGAGGGGGGGCATGTGTGGTAATGGCAGACATAGGCTTTTTGGTTTTATTTATAAATGATCACATATTTTCCAATAATCTTATAATGAAACTGCAGCGTTAATTGCAGCGCTTCCATAGCTTCCTGCAGAGATTCCTTCTCCAAGTATCCGTTTATTTTTTTTCTGCACAATGATTTATCGTCGAACTCAACGGTCACATTATATTTATGGTCCATTGCTTTAGCAACCTCTCCGAAAGTTTCATTATTGAACAAAATCCTGCCTTCTCTCCATGAAGCATAAAAAGCAGTATCCACCTGGTTTATCTGAAGCTTCCCGGATAAATAATTAATGCTTACTTTTTCACCCGGAATAATTTGCTTTGAAATCTTTTTCCCTTTAGCATTTGTAGTAAAAAGAATGCTTCCGGAGGTAAGTACGGCATCGGTAACCGATTCTCCCGGATATGCAGAAACATCAAAACGGGTGCCTAAAACCTGAATAGTTGCATAGTCTGTTTTCACCATAAATGGTTTTCCGGGATCATGACGTATATCAAAAAATGCTTCTCCTTTCAAATATACAATGCGTTTTTCTGTAAGTTCATTATCAACATATTGAATGTTGGTATTACCATTGAGCCATACTACCGAACCGTCTGGCAGCCTTACCTCCTTCCGTTTGCCGGGTGCCGTTGCTACTAACATACTGCCTTTCAATGATGACCCTTCCATGTGCTGCCTATCAGGCTTTCTATACACACTGACCGTTTCAAATCTTTTTGAAAAAAGAGAATCCTTAGCAGGCGTTTTCCGCCAAAACCAACATAGGACGCCTGTGAGGAAAGCGGCTGCAATCCCTCCTCCATAAATAATCCGTTTCCAGGAGAACAACCGCTTGGGAACATGCCTGATTCCCTTTTGTAATTTGTTGTTTGCAGACAGACTCTTCTTTAATACAGCATCCCATCCCTGCTCTACATTGAAACTGTAAACATTGGTAGCTGTACCAACAGCATACCATAAATCCCATAATTCTTCAAACTCTTTAAAATGTGCGGGATCTTCCGCTAACCATTTCTCCAATTCCGCTGATTCATTCTTATCAGTTTCGCCGGCAATATATTTTAATAGTAATTCTTTCATTATAGATGAATCATGCATATAATGGCAGCTAAAGCTAATGCACATTCCGCCTTTTTATTATAGGACAATTGATTGGATGCTTACCCTGACAAGCACGAATTATTTTTTTATTTGTTGTAAAATATAAAGTTCAATAAGTACCTTAGACTTTCTAATACCGTGTAAGCACAATTCATGTCTATACAATCTTTTGACAGCTATGATGAAAAACAACTGGCAGCTTTGCTAAAGGAAGGCAATGTGTATGTGTATGAGCTTATCTTTCGCCGTTATTACGTAAGTCTTTGCGGGTTTGCAGTCCGGTTCGTTCAACAGCCGGAGGATGCGGAAGAAATTGTACAGGATGTTTTTTTAAAAGTATGGGAGAAAAAGAACGACTTGCTAATCACGACTTCATTGAAATCATATCTTTTCCGGGCTACTTATAATAGCTGCATGAACGTACTTTCCCATGCTAAAATTGAAAACCGTTATGCTTCCTTTATCAGGAATTCATCATTAAAAAATCAATACCTGTCCAACCCGGTGATGGACAGTCTTGCCTATAAAGATCTCAATGATAAAATTACAGCAGCCATTGAACGATTGCCGGAAGCCTGTAAAGAAATCTTTAAAATGAGCAGGTACGATGGTTTGAAATATGCAGAGATAGCCTCTCAACTAAATATATCGGTTAAGACAGTTGAAACGCAAATCTCAAGGGCGTTATCAAAGCTAAGAGAGGAC
>SCQV01000148.1 GCA_004299085.1 Chitinophagaceae bacterium
CAGCCATCAATACAATAGGATTATTTTCTGTACCGTTTCCTTCAAATATTATTTTCTGATCTTTCCATATTCCGTTTTGCATAACAAGCGTATCGCCCGGCTTTGCCGATTGCATGGCTTTGGAAATATCGTATGCATTATTCACCCTGATCCGCTTTTTTCCTGTTGCACAGATGAACGAGAAATTGATAAAGGAAAAACAAATGCACAATAGTGCCATGATGCCGAAGTGTATATATTTCCCTATGTTCATAAAATGTAACTATTTATAAAGGGCATCTTACACTCCTTTTCACGTGGTTTAAGATAATTTTCTGAAAGATGAGTTTACAAAGATGCCCTAATACACTTTATCAGGAAGAAATGGATACTCCTTTATTATTTTTTCTGATAAAACAATACATTCCCAATAGCATGTACTACTCCATTGGTACACAAAATACCTCCTGTCTGCACAGTGACATACCCCCCTGAGCCAAAAAAGTTATTAAGCTGGATCTGTGAATTTCCATCATTCGTCATAGATATTGTCATAATAGACTGTGGGTTTAAAGTATCAGTATTGGGTGGCAATAAAGTCTGTACGGTAATGTTGGTAGATGTCAGGTTGTTGAAAGAATATTTCCCTTTAATGATCAGGTATTCCAGGTAGTTTTTTATCTGTTGCTGTGGATAATCACTCCAACTGGTGGCAGGCACCATTACCGGTTTATTATTTTTAAAAACAGTGTCCCCATGAGCGTCTCTTTCCACCACCGTATATTTGCCAAAGTAACAACTGGTCGTTACTTTACCGCTTTTTGTGGCTAATACGGCGCTGTTATTTAAGAAAATAAATGTTTTGCCTGTATCCAGGTATTCGGTACTGTCCATACCTGTATATTGAATAGCTCTCCACATCCAGATCATTCCAGTATCCACCAGGCTGGTATCTGTGTGTTCCTTCAGGAATTGCCAGGCGGTTATATGCTGGTTCGGATCCAGTACATGCGGATGAAATATCTCGCTTTTTTGTAATTGTAATCCACCCAGATTACAACTGCTGATTCCTATTCCCGCCAAACAGATAAGAAGGCTTATCAGCAATATATTTTTAAAAGATTTCATAGTATTCATTTTTAATTTTTAATTGATCCTGTTTAATTTCACTCAGTATCCCGGGTTTTGCACCAATAAAGGATTCGCATTTAATACATCCCTGTTGATCGGGAAAAGTATTTTATCCGGGTTGCCGAATCCGGTAACAGGTACTCCCGCCCCGGCCTGCCTTTCCGAAATCAGGGGATTCATAACCGACAGCACTTCCCCGTTACGGATTAAATCGAACCAGCGTTTTCCTTCTCCCCAAAGCTCCACTTCCCGTTCCCAAAGGATCGCATTTAATAAAGTGGTGGTATCCGGAAAATCGGCTGCTGTATAAGGCGCCAATCCTGCCCTCGTATGAACCATGTTCAGATATTTAATAGCATTCGTTTCGTCACCCGTTTTTTCCAGCGCTTCCGCATATAATAAATAAATACCGGCAAGACGGTACAAAGGCGCATAAATATTGGTCTGTGAATTGGTAGGGTATATCTGATTCCCGCTGGCACTTAAATTCTGGGGATAAAATTTCCATACCTTGTCATAACCGGAATTTGCATAATCCACGGTAAGCAGCCCCCGAAGATCAGCCGCATCTCCGAGAAAATAGTTGGCAACGGTATCGCTGACGGTAAACTGATTATTGGTATTGCCATAGCCATAAGCCGTACCCAAGTTACACCCGCCATCGGTCAGGTAATCCCAGTGTATGCTCCAGATATTTCCCTTGGTGGTAGTAGGATTGATAAACAAGTTTTTCCAATTCGACATAGGATCCAATTGATACCGGTTTAATGCAAAGAGTTTATTCGCAGATGAAATAGCATCCTGGTAATCGTGCTGCCACATATACACATCCATCATAATGGAATAAATGCCACCCAGGTTTACATACCACACCGTATTGTCATTAGGATTTATTAATTGAACCGCTTTCTGCAGATCGGGCAAAACTACACTGTTGAGAATACTGTCTGCCGGAGTTCTTGTCCTGTCGGGATTTTGGCTGAGATCAGTATAGGGTTTAAGCCACACCGGAGCGGCGCCCCATACACGTACCAGCCAGAAATAACAGTATGCACGTATAGCATAACACTGGCCCAGGGCATCATTAACTGAAGCCGAGTCCGGATCGGACACTTTGGGAATATTGACCAAAGCCACATTTACCCGGTTAATAGTGGTATATATCTCAGACCAGTCCGTCCATTTGGAAGAGGAGGTCAATCCATTATACATATAATCCGTAGGTCCATAACCTGTGTTTTTCATGGCATCGCTACGGACTTCACCCCACTGCACCATGTTGTCGCCAATAAAGCTTTGTACGCCGCTATAAATTCCTGCCATCCCGGCAGTAATGTCATCGGGAGTCTTCCAAAAGCTACTGGCAGAAAGTTGGCTCAGGGGCTGTTGGTTCAGGAACTTCTTACAGCCGCATAAAGTAGCTGCATAGAGTACAACCAAAATAACTAATATCTTTTTCATACATATTCAGTTTAAAAGTTAGCATTAATACCCAATCCTAATTGCCTTTCACGCGGATAACGGCCTGTATCATCACCTAACTGCAACGGGTTCGAAGAAGAAAATTCAGGATCATAACCGGTATAGTTGGTCCATGTAAGCAGGTTGGTACCAAACAAATAGATGCTCATTCCTGACATTTTCAACCGGTGGGTCACATTAGAATTAAGCGTATAAACTAATCTCGCATTGGATAACCGGACAAAGGAGCCATTCTCAATGAAGCGCGAGTTAAATATCATATTCCCCGTTTTATTGCGCCGGCTGATTTCCGGTACATCCGTAACATCTCCCGGTTTACTCCACGCATTTACTATTACGTAAGGTTGCGGAGCAATGAGGGAGGTGCCATAATTATCCAATACCTGTGCTGCCTCATTATAGATATCATTCCCTATCACGGTATTGAAGCCTACCGTCAGCGACCAGTTTTTATAGGTGAAGGTATTGATGAACCCACTGTAAAATTTAGGCTGCGCATTACCTAATATTTGTTCGTCCGCATCGCTGATAGTACTATCCCCCGAAGGATTGGCAAAATGAACATCCCCTCCGGTTTGCAAGACTCCGTTATTATAGAGCTGATGCACGGTACCGGTATAGGTCTTTCCATCCAGTGTATAACCTGAAAAATTTCCCTGGTTATCAAATTCAGGCGTAAGTTGAGTCCATTTCGTTCCATTCACAGCGAATGCATTTGACTGATCATACGGATATACCCCCAATGCTTTCCATCCATAAAAATCCCCAATCCTGCCGCCAACTCTGATCAGCCATTGGGCTCCCCCGGAGCCTGTCGCAACAAAAGGCTCGTTATTGTAAAGCTGGGTGATAATGCCATTCTCAAAGGAAATATTGAAGCTGAGATTCCATTGAAAATCATGGGTTTGGATCGGATAAGCTGCTACAGAAAATTCAAGTCCCCTGTCCCTGATGGCACCCAAATTAATGGTTACGTTACTATACCCTGTCCCTGGTGGAAGGGGCTTATTATACAACAAATGATTTGTTTTCTTCACATAATAATCGGCGGTCAAAGAGACCCGGTTATTCAATAAGCTGAGATCCAAACCGTAGTCAATTTGGTTTGTGCTTTCCCAGCTTAAACCTACATTGCCGAAAGACGAATTGGGAACTACACCGGATATTTCGTTATAATAATTATTGCCAAAAACATACGTTTGCTGGGCAGTATAATCTCCCACCCGTTCATTACCATTCACGCCATAGCTCACCCTTAATTTAGCATCGGAAAGCCAGCTCTTTGCCCAATTCATAAAACTTTCATCGCTGACATGCCAGGCGGCCCCGATAGAGGGGAAATTACCCCAAGGATGCGCTTTACCGAAACGGGAAGACCCATCCCGGCGAATAGTGGCATTCACTACGTATTTTCCTTTGTAGCTGTAACTTGCCCTGCCGAATAAGGAAGCAAGCGAGTTAGCCTGCGCACTGGTGCCTGTTTTATTGAGCAGAATATCCTGAGCGGCATTGGAGGTGAAGATATTCTCGGTTACATAATTGGTACCTGCAATATTAAAATTATTGGATTTGGCATATTCAGCGCTGAATCCCGCCATCAGGCCCAGATCGCTTTGCCCGATAGTTTTATTATAATTGAGATAGGCCTGGTACTGCCAACCTAAAGCATAGCTAAAACTCTCGCTGCCGCTATTCGTCAAGGGGTTGTTTGAACTTAAAATTTTGGGCTCAAACGTTACATTATGCGGTAACCTGAGTGAAACGTCAAAATTAGTTGTAAACAGCAGATCTTTGGTAACATTGAAATTAATATAATTATATACATTCCCCGAATAAGTTTCTGTTTGATTTTTCTCATACGTCGCTACTGCAATCGGATTACGCCTCCCGTGCAAATAACCCGTTAAAGAACCATCCGGAAAATAGACTCTGTAAGTGGGAGGGCGCTGTAAAGTCTGGTTGATGGTATTGGTGATATTGACCCCATTTCCCAAGTCATAAGCGAACTGCATCCTCGTTCCGAACTTAAATTTTGGAGAAGCCTGATAATCAAGATTAATTCTCGACTGTATCGTCTTCTGCCAGCTATTAATGACCAATCCCTGGTCATTGAGATAACGAAGGCTTGTATAATAATTAAATTTGTCAGAGCCTCCGCTTACATCCAGATCCGCTTCGGTTTGGGTTGCAATACGTGTTAACTCCCGCTGATAATCATTATCTGCATTAAAGCTCGGATTTAATGAATCAGCAGTGGTACCGGCATTCGGGTTATTCGGGCTTTGCTTCTGCTGAAATAAACGGAATAAATCCGCATTAGCCTGTGGCAGTAAATGTGCCATCTTGCCGTAAGTCTGTAAGAGTCTTACGCCTATCCTTGGCTTGCCGGCTATGCCCCGCTTGGTAGTAATAATGATCACACCGTTCGCAGCACGTGAACCATATATGGCAGCAGAAGCGGCATCTTTCAACACCTCTATAGATTGAATATCATCCGGATTAATATCATTGGCGTCATCCGCGTCATCTGTTACAACTCCATCTATGACAAAAAGCGGGGAATTACCGGCGCTGGAAAAAGTAGAATACCCACGAATACGGATACTGCCACCCGCTCCGGGCGCACCCTCGTCATTCACCACCAATACCCCTGGCATTTGCTCCTGGAGGGCATCATATATATTGACAGGCTGTCGCCGGGCAATATCTTTGGCAGTGATGGAAGAAATGGCGCCCGTCACGTCCCGTTTCTTTTGCGTGCCGTAACCTACTACGACTACAGCATTTAGCCCTGTTTTATCTTCCTGCAGCGTAACGTTTAAGGCTCCATTGGCAGGAACAGGTTTCTCTTGATCAAGAAAGCCGATGGCAGTAAAGGTGATGGTAGCTTTGATAGGAACATGTTGCAATAGATATTTCCCCTGCGCATCAGTGATGGCGCCATTGTTAGTGCCTTTTACACGTACTGTAACACCTGGGAAAGGCTGACCCGATGCGCTCACAGTACCCCTGACTGTGGAAGTCTGAGCATGAACAGTTGCCCATGCAAACAGAAAAAAGACAAAAAGCAACGGCATGCGTCCCTTTTTGTGGAGTACAAATCTCAACATATTGATTGTTTTTTAAAGTTGTAATAATGATGTAAAAACCC
>SCQV01000149.1 GCA_004299085.1 Chitinophagaceae bacterium
CCCAGATTTTGCGTTAGCTGCAAAATCTGCCTGAAAGGCCGACGAAGCACAGCTTGTCGGGGTTAACCCTGACAAAAAATGGCAAAAAAGCCATTTTTTCGTCACTGCTTAGCAGAAATTTTGCTACTGCAAAATTTGGGTTAATAGGGCAAAGGTAGGGAGAAGACAGGGAGTATCCTCCTTTTGTCCTGCGCTTTGATGGGGTGGAGGAGTGCTCAATGGTAAACATGAATCTCCACTAATTAATTGAGAACCATTTAATTAGCCTCCGAACTCACATTATTTTTTAGAATTAGGTATTTAAAGCTCGTAGCCTTGATATAGTTGTTCTTTCTTTGGCTTGAACCAAAGAAAGGACCAAACCTTGCCTGCCGGCTAGGCAGGGAAAATTCAAGTGCTGACGCATCGGTACAGCATCGTTCCGAACTTTCGAAAAATGACTAATCCGCCTAAGGCGGACCGCTACGGAAAATAATGCTCCGATTGGCATTTACCTCATGATGAACCTTTGAAACATTCAGTATTAGCCTAAATCCAATCTTATTTTCCGTTTAACGCTCCATTCCGCAAATTTCTTAACCCACGCCTTAGGCGGGGCTGGCTGTCATTTTTCTAAGGTCGTTCAGGTAAAGCCCTGTATTCATTAAGCCACGAGAGCTGAATACATAATTCAATTATTTTTATTGCATTTTCGGCTGTTATCGCCGTCCGGTCACTGGGTATGCTATTTTCACCGGACGAAAGCAACATCCGCGGGAATTGGCGGTGTACCTGTTGTATTTGTGAAAAAGTTTGAAAGGGACGGGGCATATCAAATTTTCGCTTTTGTCATTGCGAACTCCACTAAGCGGACTTAGGAGAGATGGCGGGGTGAAGCAATCTCATTAAAAGAACCAAGCATGGTGGTAGGAGACTGCTTCAGTCGTACCTCTTTCACAGTGACGCGAAAATTTGGAGTACACCCAAAAGGGCTTAAAAAGTGGGCACTACTTCCTTGCTTAAAACTTATTTTTCCACATCATACTTTCCACCGGACGTATGGTCCGTTCCGTATATTTGGCGCTTGTCTTTTTGTTGTAAGGCACTTCCGTTTCTCCTTCTACTGAAAAATAAATTAATTGTCCGATAGGCATTCCTGCATAAATACGCACAGGTTGTGTGCAGGAAATTTCAAGTGTCCAGGTATTACAGAAACCTACATCGCCCTTTCCGGCTGTGGCATGAATATTAATACCCAGCCTGCCTGTGGAAGATTTTCCTTCTAAAAAGGGGACATGGTTATGTGTTTCAGTATATTCCTGAGTTACACCGAGATAAAGTGTCCCGGGGTGTATGACTATTCCCTTATCGGGAATTTCCAGGTGATGGATTTCATTATGCAACCTCGCATCTAAAACCCGGTCGTTGTAGGTAGCCAGATATTTTCCCAAATGCACATCGTAAGAATTGGAGCCTAAATATTGACGGTCGAACGGCTCAATGAGGATATGGCCATTTTTTATTTCTTCTAAAATCTTTTTGTCTGTGAGAATCATCCAATATTATCTTTTAACATATTACTTTTGGGCAGAAAGTTATGCCATTAATTCGTTTTATAAAAACTGACAGCGCAAAAATAGGTATTTGGAATATATCAGAGCGGGAAGCCTTTTTTTCAAACAGAATCAATCTGGGAAAAAACGTGCAGCATCCGCATAAAAGATTGCAGCATCTGGCTGCCAGATATCTGCTGACGGAACTTGAACCGGATTTTCCCGTGAATGAAATACAAATAGC
>SCQV01000150.1 GCA_004299085.1 Chitinophagaceae bacterium
TTCAATTTCTTTCCCTTTAAAATTTACAGGGAGACGATTAATGCATGCGCCCACTCTGCTACCATTCTTGTTTGCAGTATCTTTTTCTATAAACAAAGAATATTTTCCCTGCTCTTTTATAACTGAATCTATGCCAGCGATATATCCTTCCGATCCTGTAGCGGACATATTCATGTTCCAATGTTCGAAAGCATGGGTGACTGGATTGATTTTTTCAAAGTTCAGATTAAGCTTATCCTGAGCGTAAAGTTGGGTAGCGAAGCTGATTAATAAGCCAGTTATAAAGAAGGCTTTAGTTCTTTTCATCCAATAAAGATACTCATTTTTATTATTCTGTTATTCACATTTTTAAAGTTGAGCTTTCAGATGATTTAGCATATTCTCCATAGGGATTTTTTCCTGCTTTCCCGATTGCATATTTTTCAGGCTGACGGCATTTTCCGCGCGTTCACTTTCTCCTATAATCGCGACAAAAGGGATACTTCGTTTATTCGCGTATTTCATCTGCTTATCAAATTTCACCTGATCCGGATACACTTCTGAAGCGATATTATTTTCACGCAACTTTTGAAGAAGCGGAAATATAATTGGAAGGCTTTCTTTGTCCATCTGAAGAAATAATACCTGGGTGGACTGTTGCACTACATCAGGGAAAAGGTTTAATTCCTCCAATACATCATATATTCTATCCACACCGAATGAAATGCCGACACCTGAAATACCGCTTAATCCGAATAATCCTGTCAAATCATCATATCGCCCCCCCCCACCAATGCTTCCAATTTTTACGGCAGCAGGTGCTTTGGCCTCTATGATAATGCCGGTATAATAATTTAATCCGCGAGCTAAGGTTTGGTCTAAGCGCGGCTTTACCTGAAGGGGTATATTACCTGAAAAAAGCACTTCTTTTAATTCTTCCATTCCCTTTTGCGCAGTGACTGAATCGTGGAGCAAGGCTTGCAGTTGAGCTAATTTTTCTTCACCGCCTCCCTGAATGTTTAAAAACTTTTCAATTTTCTCAATAGATATTTTGTCCAATCCTCTTTCTTCCAATTCATTCTTCACGCCTTCCAGTCCGATCTTATCTAACTTATCAATGGCGATAGTAATATCCGTCAGCAACTCTGGCCTGCCAATCATTTCGGCTAATCCACTTAATATTTTCCGGTTATTTACGCGCAGCTCAAATCCTTTTATCCCCAAAGAAGAAAAAACCTGATCATAGATAGAGAGTAATTCCGTTTCATTAATCAAAGAGTCGCTGCCTACTATATCTGCATCGCATTGATAAAATTCCCGGTAACGTCCTTTTTGCGGCCTGTCTGCACGCCATACCGGCTGTATCTGATAGCGTTTGAAAGGAAAGGCGATCTCATTCTGATGCATGACGACATAACGTGCAAACGGAATCGTCAAATCATATCGTAATGCCTTTCCGCATAACAGGCTACTTAATTCTTTGTTGTCTTTTGCCTGTTTTGCTTTTTCAATAATATCGCCGTTATCCAGAATACGGAACATCAGCTTATCGCCTTCTTCGCCATACTTTCCGGTAAGCGTGCTCATATCTTCCATTGCCGGTGTTTCCAAGGGCTGAAAACCATACTTTTCAAAAACAGTTCGTATAATTTGAAAAATGTAATTTCTTCTTCTGACTATTTCCGGTGAAAAATCGCGGGTGCCTTTGGGGATAGTTGGTTTTATCATGAAGTAATCGTGAAATGTGAATCGTCAACCATAAATCGTCAATCAAAAAATCAGCAATTATACGTCGTCAATGATCACTGCTCAATCAATATCGTTTAGTTAAGGAGTATGCGTAATAAATTTTGTGCCACAAAGTCTCAAAAGCACGAAGCATCTCCAAGTCTGCTCTTTGTGTTTCCTTTGTGGCTTAGCGCCTTCGTGGCTGATTTTCTCTTAACTAAACGATCTTGAATGCTCAAGGCCCAACACTCAACTCTCAATTACAAAAACCCTACACAACCATTATTTCCTTCTCCTTGCCTGCACAATGCTTATCAATGGCTGTGATATAGGAATCAGTGATATTTTGTATTTCATCTTCTGCTTCTTTAGCGGCATCTTTACTCAACCCGTCTTTTTGTTCCTTTTTAATTTGATCCATTGCTTCCCGGCGATAATTCCGTATTACTACTTTGGCATTTTCCCCTTCTGCATATACTCTTTTCACTAATTCCTTCCTGCGTTCTTCGGTCAGTGGAGGAAGAAATAACCGGATTTGAGTGCCGTCATTCTGTGGAGTGATGCCTATATTAGCCGCCATAATAGCCTTCTCAATGGGTTGCAACATATTTTTTTCCCACGGTTGCAAAGAGAGTGTTCTTACATCTACTATATTCACATTAGCGACCTGATGAACAGGAGTGGGACTGCCGTAATAGTCCACCATAATGCCATTTAACAAGTCCGGTGTAGCTTTACCCGCCCTTATTTTGCTCAGCTCGGATTCAAAATGTTGAATGCCTTTTTTCATGCTATCCTTAGCAATATCTAATAACAATCCAATATTTTCTTCCATGGGATTTATTTTAAAGAATGTTGCAAATCTAAGAAAGTGTACTTACTTCAGAAAATTATGATCAGGTTTTTTCTCTTTCACCAATCTTTTTTAAAGTAAGATACATCAATCCTGTTAACGTGGACAAAAGCAACGTCATGCCCCAAACTCCGGGAAAATGCAGCGGATGCCGTATCATTCGCAACATATACCAGACGAGGTAGAAAGGATTGGTAAACAGATCCCAACTGTTCCAGCGAAGATAGCGCCCAAGGAATACGCCATAAGCGCCTAATGCAATAACTACTATCACAAAAAGCTGCGAAATACGAATCCCTAAACGCCGCTTCATCTCATTTTCCATTGTCATCAGCGACAAATAACCCAAAATGAGGCCATTCCATGCAAAGGAAAATATGAGCAAAAGATCAAACCACAGGGGAATAACCGGCTTTTGCTCCAGGTGAAACAAGTCGGTAATGATATAAGGGGCATTAGGAAAAAATAATAACCATAATAAAGTGGCTGTGTAAAAAAATGCCGGAGAGGAAAACCATCTTTTTTTATGAATCACTACTAAACTGATGCCATAAGGGATCCACGCCAGAAGAAGATTCCAAATCAGGCTCACATATAGCAAGGAATGGCTGCGCCATACCCGAGCGAATACCAACAAAATGCTAAACAGCACTGAGGCCGTCAATATCCTTCCCATCCCCGTCTTAAATCCTACAGATTGCATCATTCTTTTTATAGCAGATGAATAATTTTCGGTAAAAAAATAATCACTCCGATGATTGCCGCCACTATGGCTGCGATCAGGACAGCACCTGCCGCAAGGTCTTTGACATATTTTACGTTTTCATCCTGCCCGGATACTACCCTGTCCATCATTTTTTCTATACAGGTATTAAACGCTTCCGCAACCAGCACCAAGCCTATGGCAAATAGCACGCCAACCCACTCAAAAGCGGATATTTTTAACAAAAAACTGATGATAACGGTTATAACGGCTGCCACCGAATGTATCCAGACATTATGTTCTGTCAAAAAAAACCTTTTCAATCCGGCAAATGCATAACCAAAGCTGCGAATACGGGCTTTGAAGGAAAATTTATTACTGTCTTTCATTGAGTTAAAATATATATGATGGTATTCCGAAAAACCCCCTTTAGCTTAATGGGCTTCGGTGTGCCACCGGGGCGTGCGTAAATATAGAACAAAAAACAAATACCTTATTCGTAACCTATTCCAGAAGTAAGCATTGGAAGCGCCGCCAGATCATTTCGCATGCGGCCCTGATAGAAATATTAACTCATGGATCTCCGGACGCATTTTGCACCGCCATGCGACTACACTTAAATACGAGATTTGAGTATCTGGGAAAACTATTTGGTTAGTATTTATTCTAAAGAGGGGCTATTAGCCATTTCACTTATACTCCTGTAACTGAATGGTTACCGGCCCCAGAAGCCCGGAAGGGAACAGTGTCGAATCTTTGGTATATGGATTATAGGTAGAGAAAGTATATCTTCCGCTCATTCTTTTTTCTCCTTTTAAAAACCAATCCGGAAATTGGCCGTCCTTTATTCCGTCATCAGGCAAATGCTGATCGCCAATCAACCGGTTGGGCCACAAATTGGCAACACAAATTTTTAATTGATTATTTCCTCTTTTTATACTTCCCGTAACATCCACTCTCCAGGGCGCTGTCCACACAATGCCGAGATCTTTTCCGTTGAGCCATACATGAGCCATGTCTTTTACTTCTCCGAGATGAAGGAATATTTTCTCTTTTTTACCTGAATGATTAATACCAGAGAAATTAAAGTTCTTTTTATATACGGCTATTCCTGAATAATATTTGATCCCTTTTGCCGGATAACTTGTCCAGTCTGCTAAAGAATCAAATGTGACTTGCTTCGGCCCTCCCATCTTTGAATTAAAAGATACATTCCATGGACCATTCAGAGTAGCCGTTTCAATAAAGGCAGGAAAATTCTTTTCATGAGAGGAACTTATCTTCAGCCCTTTTGCAAATATAATAAAGTAGCTTTGATAAGCTTCAAATTGTAATGGTATGGTGGTATTTCCGCTATCATCTGTTGAAAATCCGGGGAGCATCTTTATTTTACCATTGACAGGATCCCAAAGTTGAGGCGCTCCTTTTTTTGTATGAAAAATACAATCGGCTTTTACGTCTTCATTCGTTCTATTACTTACAAAATAAATATCCCAGTCTTTAGCAGTCCGATGGGTATAGCGAATAGGAGCGGTGGTCTGAAAATCCTGTTGTACCCCCATTTTATTTAATATAGCCGCAGTGGTATCATAATCAGGATAGAGCGTATCCACTTTTCGAAGCTTCGTGGCGCCATCCCATATCACTTTCCCTTTGCCAAATTGATGAGAAGTTTGTGAATAAGATGATTGTAATTTCCCCCATAATTCCGTTGACAATGCCTTCACTGCATCATCACATGCAGGAAAATTTGACAAGCTTGGCGACTTGAGTGGTGGCCGCCCCTCAACGACAGCACCATCTTCAACCAATGAACTTATTTTTTTAAGCAGCGCGGGAGTCATTGTTTTAATATCCGGCAGCACTAACAATTGATAGGTAGCCCCTGATGGAAAAACAATCGCATGATTTCTTACCGTAGCTTTATATAGTTGCTTGGGAGAGCAACCGTCAAAATTATATCCTTTCCTGTCAGGAAGAATTGAATCTTCCGTCGTGGCAGATACCGGAGGTTGAAATACTTGCGGAGCGCCTTCGGGCGTCAGATAAAGAATGTTTGCAACCGGCCTCCCTTGTTGCAAGAGATACTGGCACCTGGAAATATAACGGTGGTAAGCGGAAACCATTGGCCACCAGGTTTGCTTCCGGTCCCAATGAACGCCATAAGGGCCCATGGTCATCCCGGGCAGTACAGCGTCAGCAAACGGCTTGTGAGCATAAGTGTGAAAATAAAAACGATTAATGCCGGTTGCGAATGCCCAATCTCCCTGATTCTTCATGGAACCCGGATATTGTTTCCATGCTTCATCCGCATCAGAAGTAAACGCTTCACCTTGTACAACCGGTTCTCCCTCAACATGGGCAACGGAA
>SCQV01000151.1 GCA_004299085.1 Chitinophagaceae bacterium
GCATGGATAAAGCGTAGTTAAAGCGCACTCAATGTATGAATAAGTACAGAAAACTGGGTGGATCAGGAAATCATAAAAGACTAATCGAAGCGCAGGACAAAAGGAGGGTACTCCCTACCTTCCCCCTGTCTTCTCCCTATCTTCTCCCTATCATCGCCCTATTAAAAGCGCACTAAAGGTACAGACGAGCCGACAATATAGCCTGGCTTATTGAGATGAAATGGCTCGAACTCACGATAATTTAGACCTTCTAACCTTATTAGGTTTTTTCCCTCAGTAAAGTCAGAAAATACTTTTTGATTTAATTTTTCAATTTTTCTGAAAATGTTCCACGATGATCCTTGCCTTTGTCCTTCCGACTTCTGCTCCCAATTCCCTTTCAGTCAATTGTTTTATTTTATTGACCGACCGGAATTTATTTAATAACTGATCGGCTGTTTGTTTACCGATCCCGTTTATTTGCTCCAGTTCATTGACGAATGTTCCTTTACTCCTTTTCTGACGGTGAAAAGTGATTCCGAAACGATGCACTTCATCGCGAACACGGCGGATCAGCTTCAGGCTTTCCCCTTCGTAAGGAAGCTTCAGGCTTTCTTTATCTCCGGGAAAAAATATTTCTTCCACATTCTTTGCTAACCCCACCAAAGTCATGCTGCCGGTTAATCCCAACTTCTGAATGCTCTCCATGGCAGCACCTAATTGTCCTTTGCCGCCGTCAATGATCACAAGCTGCGGTAAGGATTGCTTTTCATCCAATAATCTTTTATAACGGCGATAAACCACTTCACTCATGGATGCAAAATCATTAATTCCCGTAACAGTTTTTATATTAAAATGACGATAGTCTTTATTACTTGGTATCCCGTCTTTAAATACTATACAGGCTGCCACAGGATAGCTTCCCTGGAAATTGGAGTTATCAAAACATTCGATGTGTACGGGTAAATGAGTTAACTGAAGATCTTCCTGAAGTTGTGACAGGATTTTCATATTGTCTTCCTTCGATCTGGATTCTAATTTCAGCATCTTCTTTTTCTTCATTTCTTCCATGAAATAATTGACGTTTTTCAAAGAAAGGTCTAACAATTTCTTTTTGTCCCCCGCTTTAGGGACTGTAATGATTAAATTATTATCCGGATATTCTATATGAAATGGAATAACTATCTCATTAGTAAAGCTGTTCATTTTTTCACGAAGATGGGCAATGGCAAAAAGCAACGTATCTTCATTGCTTTCTTCTATCCTTCGTTCCAGGGTAATGGTTTTTGTCTGGATGATGCTGCCGTTCATTACCTGTAAGTAATTGACATAAGCCTGATAACCATCTGTCACAATGGAAAATACATCCACATCTCCCACATGTGAGCTAACGACGGAACTTTTGGCATTATAATCCTGTAACGATTCGATTTTCTTTTTGACGACTTCCGCTTTTTCATACTCCAATTTGGCAGCATCTTCCAGCATTTCTTCTTTCAGGCGATTGATGACAGAGGTTATATTCCCTTTCAGGATATTTCTCACTTGTTGCAATCCTTTCTGATAATCCTCTTCCGTTTGCAAGCCTTCACAAGGTCCCTTACAGTTACCTAAATGATATTCCAGGCACACTTTATATTTACCCGATTTAATTAACCTGGTAGTAAGACTTAAACCGCATGTCCGCAATGGAATATAAGTCCGGATGAATTCAAGCAGCTCTCTTACTTTTCCAACGCTGGTGAAAGGCCCGATATATTCTGACCCGTCTTTAATAATCCGGCGTGTTAAAAAAACGCGCGGGAAAGGTTCATTTTTAATCACCACATAAGGATAGCTTTTATCATCTTTCAGATTGATATTATATCGTGGCTGAAATTGTTTTATAAGAGAATTTTCCAATAAAAAGGCGTCCTGCTCTGTGTCCACGATCGTAAACTCAAGATGATGGATATTTTGAACCAGCTTACGGGTTTTGTAATTATCCTGCGTCTTTACAAAATAGGAGCTGACCCTTTTCCTTAAATCTTTCGCTTTCCCGACATAGATCAGCTTATTGCCTTCATCAAAATATTTATATACTCCCGGCTGATG
>SCQV01000152.1 GCA_004299085.1 Chitinophagaceae bacterium
ACGTTTTACAATGAAAAAAATTGTACTTCTTGTACCCATTTTTATGCTGGTATGTATCGGCGCATGGGCACAGCAAAGAACCATCAAAGGAAGGGTGGTAGAATCCACCTCCAACGAGCCACTGGTAGGAGCCACAGTGGTGGTCACGGGAACACAAACCGGCACTATTACGGATTCACGCGGGAGGTTTTCTCTTTTATTGCCGGAAGAAGCAAAATCTCTCACCATTTCCACAGTTGGATATAATACAGAAACAGTACCACTCGGCAGTGCTGACAATTACAACGTTACCATGCAAACTTCCGAGAATTCATTAAAACAATTAGTGGTTGTCGGCTACGGAACACAAAGAAAAGCTGATCTCACCGGAGCAGTTTCCACCGTGGACGTTCAAAAGACTTTTGACAGCAAACCATTGATTGACGTGACCAAAGCTTTGCAGGGTATTGTCCCCGGCCTTACTATCACTTACCCGAATGGGGGACTAACCACATCACCGTCTATACTTTTAAGAGGTGTCGGTTCTGTGAACGGATCCAGCGCACCGCTGATTTTGGTGGATAATGTACCCACCCCGGATTTATCAGTTATCAATCCGGATGACATCGCCAGCATCACGGTTTTAAAAGATGCCGCATCAGCCTCCATCTATGGCGCTCGTGCAGCCTTTGGTGTGATATTAATCAAAACCAAATATGGTCATTTTAACAGCCCTTTGCGGGTAACTTATTCAGATAATTTTTCATGGAATAAGCCCACCATATTACCTGATTTCTCTAATCCGGTCAACAGTTTTCCAGCTATAATAGCTGCATCTGCCCGCGCTCAGAATTTCAGCCCGGAACTCTTTGGGATGCAGTTTAGTGATGAATTAACAGGTATTACTGCATGGGAGAAAGCACACCCTAACGGTAAGACAGGAAGCGCTATGACAGAAGGTAATAGCTTTACAGATGATTTTACTTACGACAGCACTTACAAATCATCCAACGGTCATGTAAATCATTTCTATGGGTTCTGGCGTATTTGGAATATTAAAGATATTATGCTGAGAAAATTTACGCCGCAGCAAACACAGAATTTATCTGTTTCGGGGGGAACGCAAAAGGTGAGCTATTATATGTCCTTTGGATATGATCATGCCGGTGGTATTCTGAAACCAAATCCGGACGATGTGAAGAAATACAATATTACAGCAGCCGTAGATGCCGAAGCCACTAAATGGCTCGACCTAAGCGCGAAGGTTATGTACCGGAATTTTAACTACACTTATCCTTTTGCTTTTCAACAGTCTTTTTATTATATGTGGCGCTGGCCCGCATATATGCCTTTCGGCACCTGGACGGGCCCGGACGGTAAACAACCCGCCAGCTATTTCAGAGGACCGGTTGGCTTTTTAAATGCTGCTAATAATAACAGTGTAGTGGACAATTACAGCAGGGTGGATCTGGGAGCAACCCTCCGCCCGGTTGAGCACCTAAGTATTGAAGCACATTATACTATTAACAGGGACAATGTGCTCACGCATGTAGCAGGAGGTCCCGCCGTCTTGTGGAACTGGTGGAATCAAGCAGGTTTTCCATTAGAAAATACTAAACCGACAAGTGATTATGCCGAATATATTACCGGAAGAAACTTAGTAAATTCCTTAAATGGTTTTGCCACGTATGATAATACATTCAACCAGGTACATCATCTAACATTGATGGCAGGTATGAATGCCGAGGATGATCAGGATGTCGGCTTTACTGCGCAGGCACGGGGTTTGCTCGATCCTTCCCTTCCCGAATTGAATCTGACTACAGGGGCTACCGGATCGCAGACGGTGGGAAGCAATCATGACCAATCTGCTTATGCCGGCTTTTTCGGCAGGGCTAATTATGCGTATGAAGATAAATACCTGGTTGAGCTGAATATACGCCGTGATGGTTCTTCCGCCTATTCTCCCAATGAGCGGTGGGCAACCTTTAAGTCCGGATCAGTGGGATGGCGTCTCAGTTCAGAACCTTTTATGGATTTCATTAAACCCTTATTTAATGATCTGAAGCTGCGTGCTTCTTATGGTTCTATCGGTAACTTAGACGTAGGCGGCCAATATTATATTCCCACTATGAGTAGCTACAGTGCCAACTGGCTCGTGGGCGGCACTCAACCCATCTCTTTTACCAATCCGTTAGCTGTGGCAAAAAGTCTTTCATGGGAAAAGGTCACCACGCTTGATTTTGGTTTGGATTTTAACTTATGGAAAAATTATATCAGCGGCAGCTTTGACTGGTATCAACGTACTACTTCAGGCATGCTGGCGACCAATCAGGTTCCTGCCACTTTCGGCGCCACAGCCCCGCGTACCAACCAGGGCAATATGCGCGACAGGGGTTTTGAAGTGGATGTAAACTTCAACTATCCGGTGAATAAGGATTTAAAATTATTTGCTATTCTGAGCTTATCTAACGACAAAGCGGTCATTACCCAATGGAATAATCCGGCGAAGGTACTCTCGCCATCAAATTCGGCCAATCCGACTTATTATGCCGGCGAAACCTATGGCGCCATCTGGGGATTTGAAACGGCAGGCTATTTTCAATCTGCAGAAGACGTCTCTAAATCTCCCAGCCAGGCAGCATTACAATTTGGCAATTTCACTTACGGCCCTGGCGATGTTAAATTCAAAGATCTGAATCACGATGGTAAAATTGACGCAGGCAACTCTACCGCTACTAACCACGGTGACTTGACCGTGATTGGTAATACCCAGCCACAATATCTCTATGGCGCACAAATAGGTGGCTCATGGAAAGGCTTCGATCTGTACATTTTCATACAGGGTGTAGGTAAAAGGAACTTGTGGGGCTTAGGAGATATGGTAATTCCTTTATACAGTGGAGCACAGATCTTATACAAAAATCAGCTCAATTACTGGACACCTACGAACACCAATGCATTTTACCCCCTTCCGTATGCAGGTAATAGCGGAGCCCCAATCGGTGGGTTAGACAGGGGAGATAATAACTTTTACCCGCAGTCCAAGTATTTGCTGAACCTGGCTTACTGCCGGCTGAAAAATGTATCGATCGGATATACGCTGCCGAAAGAATGGGCTCATAAAGTGCGGATGGAAAAATTAAGGATTTATCTGAGTGGTGAAAATCTGACAGAAATAGACCATGTAGGGGTGCCTTTGGATCCTGAGATTACAGACGGCCAGTTAGGCTATACCGGAAGAACATTCCCCTTCGAGCGTAATTATTCCTTCGGTGTACAAGTAACTTTTCAATAACTCATAAATGACAAGATCATGAAACGAATATATAAAAGTATAATGGTGCTCTCCGGGATAACTATAGGTTTGCTTATGGCTACCGGATGCAGCAAATATGTAGATAAGGGGCCATTGGACCAATTAACTGATCAAAACTTCTGGACCAGTGAAAATAATGTCCAGGCCTTTAGCTGGGGGTTTTATAATGATATTATTACCGGATTTGGAACCGGTACCAATGGACGTTTTTACTTTAGCAGCTTTAGCGATGACCAGGATAATTCCACTTTTCTGAATTTCGATAAAAATGCTCCCGCAGGCGATGGCAACTGGAGCTTCGGTGATATAAGAAAAGCCAACCTGTTGCTGGCAAGAATAAACGAGGTGCCTATCAGTCAGACTGCTAAAAACTATTGGGCAGGAGTAGCCCGCTTTTTCAGGGCATGGTGCTATTTCCGGTTAGTAGAAAGATTCGGAGACGTTCCCTGGTATGGAGTTGTTCCTGATATTTCCGATACTTCATTAATTTATGAACCCAGAACACCCAGAAATACCGTAATGGACAGCGTTTTAGCAGACTTGAATTTCGCTATAGCGAATCTCTATTCTGCTGCCGATGCTAATACTAATGTTGGGTCTAACACAATCAATCAAGATTGTGCTTTGGCTTTGAAATCCAGGGTTTGCCTTTATGAAGGCACTTATGCAGAATATGATGAGAACAATAATACTCGTGCTGCCCAATATTTACAGGAATGTAAGGATGCTTCTTATAAGCTAATCACTTCAGGAAGCTATACACCGGCAGCAGATTTTAGGAGCACGTATAATTCTGAAAGCCTTGCCGGAGCTCCCAACATGATACTTTACAGAAGTTATATACTCAATCAGGTAACGCATAGCACAGTAGGATACACAAATAGTACTACAGTGATGTATGGTCCATCCAAATCTGCCGTTAATTCTTTTGTTTGTAAAGACGGGCTCCCTATTGATCTCTCCCCTGAATATAAAGGAGACACCAGTATTCAGGATGTGCTTGCGAATCGCGATGGCCGCTTGCCAGAAACTATTGACAGCTTTTTATGCTATGGCAACAATCGTGTCTTTGGCATGTCGTCCAGCACCGGATATCGCCCGAACAAGTTTTTACCCGATGGCGTAGAAAAGCCCGGGGACTACTCCACAGCTCCTTACAATACCACCGATGCTCCCATATTCTGGATTGAGGAAACGATGGAAAACTATGCCGAAGCATGCGCAGAATTGGATAAATTAGGTCAATATACTATTACGCAGGCCGACCTAGATATATCCATTAATAAGCTTAGGGCTCGTAGTAGCGTGGATGTAGCGCCTTTGCAAATATATGGCCACCAGGGAACGGCTATCAATGGTGTGCCATTTGTGGATCCGCAAAAAGATCCGGACGTAACATCCCTGATCTGGGAAATCCGCCGCGACAGAAGGGATGAACTGATGATGGATGGCTTCAGGCTGGAAGATTTGTTGCGTTGGCATAAATTGGATTACATGGATCCACAGATAAATCCGGATGTGTTCCTCGGCGCCTGGATTAAAAGTAGTCCTGCCGGACAGACTGTTAATGCCGATGGCTACCTGGAGGTTTATCCTGCCGGTACGACAAGGCCGGTTCAGCCTCAGGACTATCTCTGGCCAATTCCCACAGGAGAGATTTCATTATATCCTAACGGTGAATTAACACAAAACCCTGGTTGGTAAGGCTCTTTTCATAGTTTTGATAGCTAAAGTGACCGGAGGTTTTTATTAGCTTCCGGTCTTTTTTATCTTTTTTCAGTTTCTGGATAAGGCATGGGTAAAGCATAGATAGAGTAT
>SCQV01000153.1 GCA_004299085.1 Chitinophagaceae bacterium
TTCAAATTTTGTCCAATAGAAGTTCCAACAGGAAAACCATCCACCACATAAAGCGGATCACTGCTTGCACCCAAAGAACCTAATCCCCTGATGACAACGTTAAATTCTTTGCCGGGTGAACCTGTAGTCTGGCTTATCACAGCGCCAGGAACCTGCCCTACCAGTAATTTCGTGGGGTTAGCCGAAGATATATCTTTAATTTTCGATACATCCACCGTAGTGACCGCAGCAGTCACATCTTTCTTCTGTTGCGTACCGTATCCCAATATTACCACTTCATTTAATCCTCTACTTGCCGGATGTAATTTCACATTTATCATAGAAGAAGATCCTACCCTTAAAATCTGAGTAGCATACCCAACTGAATGAAAGATCAAAGAATCACCTGCAGCCGCCTTAATTTGATATCCACCCAAGGCATCGGTTATAGTACCATTCTGACTACCTGACACTTGCACCGTTACCCCCAATAACGGATTGTTTTTCTGATCTGTAATAGTCCCATGAACAGTTACAGATTCTTGTCCGAAAGCAAAAGAGCTTATTGCCATCAGCAATAAAGCACAGGTAAATTTTTTCATAGCCTTAAAAAATTAAATGAATCTTATTAAATTCGTTTATACTTTTACAACGCAAGGTTATGAACAACTTAGTCTGTTGGATTACTTATTCTGACCTAATCATTATAATTTTTGACACTTTTTGTAAAATTCTGTCACTATGAATAGCCAATTATTTACTCATGTAAAATATCTTACGATTAATGAACTGGATAAGCGCTGGGGATTGAGCATTAATACGGTTGGTTTTCAATCCATTGCACCTCACACAGATTATCCGCCCAAAGGCCATCCTTCGCAATATTGGTTTAATCCGAAACTGGGCAGAATATTACATGAATATCAATTAGTTTACGTTACAAAAGGGGAAGGCACCTTTCATTCGGGTTCAGTAAAATCAACACGTGTGAACTCAGGTACCTTATTGTTACTGTTTCCCGGTGAATGGCATACCTATTGTCCGAATTCAGAAACAGGATGGGATACATACTGGATAGGCTTTTGCGGGTATTTTCCTGACAATCTGGTAAAATATGACTTTTCAACAAAAAAGGTGCCTGTCCATGAAATTGGCTTTAATGAAAAAATAGTGAATTTGTTCGAACAGGCTATTGATCTGGTAAAACAGGAAAGAACGGCATTTCAACAAATTGTATCCGGCATCACCATTCACATGCTTGGACTTATCTATTATATTATCAAGAATAATTGTTTCGAAGACAAAGAAATAGTAGCTAAAATAGAAAAAGCAAGAATGATCATGCAGGAACATTCGGGAGGAGAAGCCTGTTTGAAAGACATAGCAGGTGAATTGAACATGAGTTATTCGTGGTTTAGAAAAATGTTCAAACAATATACAGGGCTTTCCCCCGCTCAATACAATTTACAAATTAAGTTGCAAAAAGCCAAAGCGTTGCTTATCAGCTCTTCAACCTCTGTCAAAGAGATCGCTTATCTTTTAGATTTTGAATCGCCCAATTATTTCATTTCCTTCTTCAAAGAAAAAACAGGATATACACCTTTGGCTTTCAGGAAGATGAGTCATGGAAAAGAATAATTTCCATATTATCCAGTACATTTGGGAAAACAAATTTTATGTCAGGGCATTCGCGGTGGCTTGTATCAAAAATATTGATGCTGGCATTCCTTTTTTGGACGAACGTATGTTTTTCTCAGTCTTTTGACAAAGCGGCACTCAATGCTTTTATCATTACAAGGATGGCGGCAAAGTATCATATACAGCCTAAAAGCCCCGATGATTCTTTTTCCGCCGCTTTCTATGGCCAGTTTTTGAAACAGCTCGATCCACAGTGTATCTATTTTACTCAAAGGGATATAGCACAACTTTCCGCTTACCGCCTGCATCTTGGTGACCAGATAATACAAAGGAAAACCGGGTTCCTGAAGTTAATTGCGAGCCTTTATACAACACGTCTCCGGCAGACGGATTCTATGATAGATGTAATTGCCCCAAAGCCCTTCGATTTTTCCCGGCAGGAAACATGGACCCTTGCCGAAGATACTTCTTACCCCGCCAATGCAACTGTCATGCTAAACAAATTGAATAAGAAAATGAGATTATCTGTGCTGCAAGATCTGATAGAATGGAATGATAAACGAACCACAAAAAGTAAAGACGGGCAAATACCCGACAGTGTAGAGTCTGCATTTCAAAAGCACACGCAATCGGTTTATAAAAGGGACATAGAACGAATACTTCAATCGCCCGGGGGAATTGATCAATTTGTTTCAGATGCATATTGTAAAGCATTGGCATCTTGCTATGATCCCCACACCATGTTTTTCCCTCTTACAGAAAAAGAAAATTTTGAAAGTGAGCTGGGAAATGTTCGTTTTATATTTGGCTTTACTATCACAGGAACCAGTGATGGAGGGGGGGCAGTTATTAATGAACTGGAACCGGGTAGTCCGGCATTCAAATGCGGCTTATTAAACAAAGGTGATAAATTCATGACTTTGCAATGGCAAGGAGAAAAGCCAATAGATGTCTCAGATGCGGATGCAAGCGAGATAGCTGCCATTCTTTCACAAAGCAACCAGGACAAATTGACCATTACGGTAAAAAAATTGGATGGTTCAATAAGAACGGTTACGCTGATGAAGAGCGCAGAAAATGCAGATGATGATAATAAAGTAAAAAGCTTTTTGCTGAAAGGGAAGAAAACGATTGGTTATATTTCTTTACCTGCCTTTTACAATAACTGGGAAAATGCATCCGAAAGTGACAATGGCTGTGCAAATGATGTGGCAAAAGAGATTGTAAAGCTCAAGCAGGAAAATATTTCGGGGCTGATAATAGATATTCGTTACAACGGAGGCGGTGCTATACAAGAGGCGGTGGAGTTAACGGGAATCTTTATAGATGCAGGCCCTGTAGCACAAATAAAGGCCCGTACGAGTGAAAGGGTGTTTACCTTAAAAGATACACACCCCGGAACCATTTATGACGGCCCGTTGGTGATATTGGTGAATGGATACAGCGCATCTGCATCTGAGATGGTGGCGGGCGCTTTACAAGATTATCACCGCGCTCTGATCGTAGGTTCGCCCACTTATGGAAAGGCGACAGGACAGGTGATCCTCCCTTTGGATACCATGGTTGATTTAAGCACCTATACCGGTAACCAACAGGCAGAAGATTACCTCAAGATCACTACCCTCAAATTGTATCGTGTGAATGGAACTACCGCCCAGTTTACCGGGGTAAGGCCCGATATCGTTCTACCCGACCTGACGGAATTGCTGGGACAGAAAGAAGCCGGTGAGCCTTTTGCACTCACACCTTCCACTATTCCTGCCAATCCATATTACCAGCCTTATCCGGCATTGCCGCTAAATGCTTTGCAGGCCATCGCGAAACGGGATGTTGACACCATGACATGGTTCGATGATATCAAAAAATATATGCATGCTTATAAAGGCATGAGGGCTATTACATCCGTCTCTCTTAATTGGAAAAATGCATTGGAGGAAGAAGCAACTGTACCCAATTTAGCATTAGACACTTCCAGCTACTCTACCACCTATTTAGTTCAGAATAATGCCTATGATCTGGAAGATATCAAAGCAGGAGCCACCTCTACTCAGGCAAATACAGAATTTATCCATTATCTCCAAGATGATCCTTATATTAAAGTATGCTACGATCTTCTTGTTTTTATGGCAAAATAAACATACAAGCCGTCATAAAAAAATTTTAAAATACAAATTCTTTGCTTTATCTTAGCCATTCTAATCATCCACTCTAAATCAACACAATGAAACCTCGTTTACTTCTCTACACCATGCAGTGTGTGATAGCTGTCTTTCTGTTGACGGCTTCCTTTAATCTCTTTGCGCAGGATATCAATAATAATCCGGGCGCCTACATGACTTCGATAACGAATATAGAAATGGGAATGGACAAGTCTTATCTTGCTTACATGAGTGCTGTGGCACACAGCGGCAGAGCCCGGAAAGTGGAGAAAATGCGCCAGCGTACACTTGAAAGCATCCAGGACACCAGGCTGAAAATTGCCAACCTGCCTTATTTCAAAGGAGATAATTCCCTGAGGCAGAGCAATATGGATTACGTGGATATGTGCTACAAAGTTTTTGGTGATGACTACGCCCATATAGTCAACCTGGAAAATCTTATTGAACAATCATTTGATGAAATGCAATTTTACATTCTACTGGAAGAAAAAACCAATGAGAAACTGGACGATGCAGTCAAAAGCGTGGATAGTGCAGAAAAGGCCTTTGCCCAAAAAAATAAGGTAACGATCGTTGATGGAAACGATGCCATCTCAAATGAGTTGGAAACTACCTCGAAAGTGCTGAATTATCAAAACAGCGTGTATCTTTTATTTTACAAATGCAACTGGCAGGAGGGACAAATTACAAAATCCATCAATGAAAAGAAAGTTACCGGCCTGGAAGAAGCCAGGAATGCACTGGATACTTATTCAAAAGAAGGTTTGCTGGCATTGGATAGCCTGAACAATTTTCAAGGCGACCCCACACTTGCATTGGCTTGCAAATGGGCGCTGCAGTTTTACCAAAAGCTTGCAGAAAATGAACTGCCTCAGATCACCGGTTTCTTTTTAAAAGAAGATAACTTTAATAAAATAAAGAATGCTTTCCAGGCAAAGCCGAGGAGAAGCTTAACTAAACAAGATGTTGATACTTATAATCAGGACATTAACGATTTTAATAACAGTGTCAATAACTATAACCAGCTTAATTCAGATATTAATAATCAGAACAATCAGTGTATAAAGGACTGGGAAAATGCCGATCAGAAGTTTCTGGATGAGCATATACCTCATGTCAGGTCCTGATGGCAGCTTATAAGGAAATTCACAATCCACAAGATGTCACCTATAATGGACGTGCGTCAAAATATTTTTTCATAACCAAAGGGCTAAACCCAAACCTGCCACGATGTGTTTCATGCACAATTTCGATTCCACATTTTTTATTGGAGGATTGCGCCAGATCAATCAGCTCAAGATTTTGCTCAAAAGAAAAATAATCTTTCCCGGTATGGAAATTGATAAAAGTAGGATTTACAGATGCACTTATTTCCAGATAATAAATGACGAAAGGAATAGATTCAAAAACAAATATCCGTAATTGTCCTGTATTTGGGAATAGTTCCTTATTTTTTCACCTTACCTTTGCAGCCAAATCAAATGTTTCTTTTGGTTATATGGAAGCTAAAAAAGTAAAAGAATCCTTAGTGGTAATGACAGAATTAGTCTTACCTAATGATACTAACTTATTAGGTAACCTGATGGGTGGACGCCTGATGTACTGGATGGATATAGCCTCTGCACTTTCTTGCATGAAATATTGCGGAAGTCAGGTGGTGACCGCCTCTGTGGATAATATTTCTTTTGAAAACCCTATCCGTAGAGGAAACGTAGTCACTATTCATGCACAGGTAACCCGGGCATTTAACACTTCCATGGAAGTTCACCTGACCGCATGGTCAGAGGATCCGGTTCAAAATTCCAAATGTAAATCCAATGAAGCTTTCTTCACTTTTGTAGCACTTGATCCAAATGGTAAGCCACGAAAAGCACCGCCTTCAGAACCGGAAACTCCCGAAGAAATAGAGCTTTACGAAGGAGCAGTACGCCGGCGCCAGGTAAGATTGATCCTGAGCGGCAAGATGAAACCGGAAGACGCACGGGAATTGAAATCTATTTTTATGAAAGAAGTATAATTTTCAATGCTCAATATTCAATGAAAGATTTGATTATAAGGAGTAGTATCTGTATTGAAAATTGATTGTTGAGCATTGATCATTGCCCAAGGGTTCAAAGAAATCCTTTGTTCATAAGGACTCTCCAAAGGAGTTCTGTGAACCTTTGGAGGAGGCTCCTTCGGAGAATATTTCTCTTTATTTCACCTACTCTGAGAATTTTCTATATGCTTCCACCAAGATTTATCCTAAATTTGCCCTAATCCATTCATTATGTCCAATCCACATGTACATCCGGACGAAAAGCCAGAAAGCACTGTCGAACGTGAGTTTGAGAACAGTCTTCGTCCGCATGAGATTCAGGATTTTTCAGGACAGGATAAAATTATTGCCAATCTTAAAATATTTATTCAGGCGGCTAAAATGCGTGGTGAAGCATTGGATCATATTCTCTTTCATGGTCCTCCGGGATTGGGGAAAACCACCCTTTCAAGGATTGTGGCAAATGAGCTTGGTGTCAACATCAAAGAAACATCCGGACCTGTGATAGAAAAACCGGGTGATCTCGCCGGTTTATTAACAGCGCTGGAACCCCGCGATGTTTTATTCATTGACGAAATACACCGGCTAAGTAATGTGGTAGAAGAATATTTATATTCGGCCATGGAAGATTACCGGATTGACATCATGATTGACAGTGGTCCGGGCGCCCGCAGCATTCAGATTAACATCAGTCCGTTTACTTTGATTGGCGCTACCACCCGTTCAGGATTATTGACCGCACCGTTATTGTCACGTTTTGGTATCCGCTCCCGTTTGGAATATTATCCTTCGGAAATTTTAAAGCATATTGTTGTCCGTTCTTCAGGTTTGCTGAATACCAGGATTACCTCCGATGCAGCCTCTGAGATTGCCCGCAGGAGCCGCGGTACGCCGCGTATTGCCAACGGGTTGCTTCGGCGGATGCGTGATTTTGCGCAGGTGATGGGCAATGGTACGGTGGATATGGAAATAGCCCGTTTTGGATTAAAAGCATTGAATGTAGATGAATACGGATTGGACGATATGGATAATAAAATATTATC
>SCQV01000154.1 GCA_004299085.1 Chitinophagaceae bacterium
TACATCAACATCCATACGAATAGAGTCGTAATAGCCAATGTCTTTGATACGAGGCAAGATCCGGATAGAATTAAAGAAATGAATTAAATCCAAGCAATCCTTAACAACCAGCTAAGGTTAAGGAGGCTGAGAGCTGAGAAATAAAATCCACTTCCTGATTTGTTTGATGACCACAATTCCCCACCACCGATCAAATCCGGTCTTTATCTCTGGAATTCCCTGATGGAGAACTGCCGGGAGACTGAAGGACTGAAAGGATTGTAATAAATTCAAGCCTATTTATATTAAAACTTTTATTTTCGATTTGTCCTTTTAATTGTGGATTTTTGCCCCTATGCAGCTAAAACAAGCCAAAATATTAGTCATTGATGATGACCGGGATTTGCTGACTGCGGTAAGGCTGCTGTTAAAAACAGAAGTCGCTGAAGTGGTAACGGAATCAAATCCGGAAAATATACGTACATGGTTGTCCAAAAATAATTTTCATATCATCCTGCTGGATATGAATTTTATCAGCGCCGTCAACACCGGCAATGAAGGCTTGTTCTGGCTCAAAAAGATTAAAGACCTGAAGCCGGATGCTTCAGTCATTATGATTACCGCTTATGGAGATATTGATCTCGCCGTCCGTTCTTTAAAAGAAGGCGCTAACGATTTTATTGTAAAACCATGGAATAATGAAAAGCTAATCACCACTTTTAAAGAAGTATTGAGAAAAAAATCCTCCGGTGGAAATATGGCAGAGGCGGTTCCGGACAATGATATCATCGGAAGTGAATTGCTGGGCGAGTCACAGATGATGCAGGATATTTTTTATAAAATAAAAAAAATAGGTCCCACAGATGCCAATATTTTAATACTGGGTGAAAATGGAACGGGAAAAGACCTCATCGCAAAAGCTATTCACGACTACTCATTAAGGTCAAAAAATCCTTTCATTAAAGTGGATGTAGGTGCGCTTACCGAAAGCCTGTTTGAAAGCGAATTATTCGGATATAAAAAAGGCGCTTTTACCGATGCTGCCGAAGATCGCACCGGCAGATTTGAGGCCGCCAACGGCGGAACGCTTTTTTTGGATGAAATCGGAAATATCTCTTTATACCAGCAATCCAAGCTGCTGACCGTCTTGCAAAACAGGCAGGTAAACCGTCTTGGCTCCCATGAAAATATTCCTGTTAATATCCGTCTGGTGTGCGCCACAAACATCCCTCTGTCGGAACTTTCCAATGAGCAGCGCTTTCGTAAAGATTTAATCTATCGCATTAATACCATTGAAATTACCGCCCCCCCCCTTCGCGAGCGGGAAGGGGATACTGCCTTGCTGGCAAAACATTTTGTAAAAAAATATGCTGACAAATATCTGAAGCCGGGTATTACTATCAGCGATGCCGCGCTGAAAAAATTAAGCCAATACCATTTTCCGGGAAATGTCCGTGAGTTGCAATACATTATTGAACGGGCAACCATCATGTCCGAAGAAAATGAAATATCTGCAGAAGACATTATTTTTTCTCCCATAGAATCTGCGCCGCAAAAGGGCACAGATATGAAAGAAACGAATTTGAATATTATTGAACGGAACACCATCTTAAACGTCATTGAAAAAAATAACGGCAATATCAGCAGGGCTGCGAAAGAACTAGGACTAACCAGAACTGCTTTATACCGGCGATTAAATAAATATGATATTTAGAAAAACGGGATTTGTTATCGCTTTAAGAGTAGTGCTTTTATTTATCACGCTCGCAGTTGCCGCCTTTTTTGCCGTTAAAAAAGAGTGGCTTTTTGTGCTATATACCATTCCCTTTGTCACATTGGCTTTATGGTATTTTTTCAGATATCATAAAAAGATACAAACAGAGATGGAGCAATACGTGGATGCCGTTCATTACCGTGATTTCACCCGGAATTTCGCCCTGAATAATTCCCCTCTTGAAGTGCTGCCGCTCCGGAAAGGATTCAATGAAATCAATAATGCCTTTAAAAGCATCACGCGTGAAAAAGAAACCCAATATCAATATTTGCAAAGAATTCTTGAATTAGTGGACACCGGCATTCTTTCCTTTGAAGCTGCATCCGGCAATATTCTTTGGATGAATGAAGCGCTGAAGCACCTGTTGGACCTGCCTTATCTGAAGAATATTCATTTATTAAAAGCAAGGAATGAACCACTGTATTCGCAGATAATGAAGCTAAAAACCGGCGATAACAAAATCATCACAATCAGTAAAAACTCCAGAAATATTAAAGTCTTAGTCAACGTTTCTGCTTTTCAGACCGATAATGGCCGCTATGAATTAATCGCTCTTCAAAATGTAAATGACGCTTTGGACGAAACAGAATCGCAGGCATGGCAGAGATTATTAGGGGTGATGACACATGAAATTATGAACTCGGTGGCGCCTATTGCTTCCTTAGCCGACACTTTAAAAAAACGCCTGCAACAGTCTGCCGAAAATATGCCTGATGGATATAAGCACGATGTTTTAGCTGATCTGGAATTGGGTATAGAAACTATTCAAAGACGCAGTGAAGGACTGACGAAGTTTGCAGAAACTTACCGCAACTTAAGCAAAATTAATAATCTTGAACTTACTAAAGTTATAGTAAGAGATCTATTTGAAAATATTTATCAATTGATGCAGCCTACTTTGCAGCAAAAAGATATTGAAATGGAAATCGTGCTCCATGATACCTCTATGATCCTGGAAGCGGACAGCAATTTAGTAGAACAGGTATTGATCAACCTCGTATTAAATGCCGCAGAAGCATTAAAAGAACGTCCGGCACCCTGCATCACATTATCAGCGGGCCATCATGATCAAAAGCCTGTTTTATCTGTAACGGATAATGGAAAAGGGATACCGGATGAATTACTGGATAAAATATTCATCCCTTTTTTCAGCACCCGGAAAAACGGGAACGGAATCGGGCTAAGCCTCTGCAAGCAAATCATGATGCTGCATCACGGGAATATTCAGGTGGTGACCAGGGTAAAGGAGGGAACTTCTTTCAGACTTGTATTCGGGAAATAGATTCTGTGCTTATCTTTACATTTTAATTGT
>SCQV01000155.1 GCA_004299085.1 Chitinophagaceae bacterium
CTGAGGCATGATGATCACTTTGATAAAATCATTCTCTAATTCTACTACTTTCCACTTCTTTTGTACGGGCTTATCTGTAAATCCATCATAGCGGAAATAGGGATAAACACCCTCTGCATTGGGTACAGGGTCGGGCTCGGAAAAGGGATAAGTAGTAAAAGTCTTTTGATATTCTTTGAGGGTGGATGGAGATTGCGCGTAGGTTGTCCACGGAAATAGACTAATCAAATAGAAGAAAATACCTTTAAATGAACTTCTTGTTTTCATGATGAATCATTTTATGATTAATAACCATCCTTTTCTTTGAGCAACTGGTATCTCCTCGTTAATTTTGAATGTAGCTGCAGGCTGAAAATTACGTATATATGGAGCAATTATTTTAACTTGTGAAGGATTAATTCCTAACCCTTTCCAGTCTATCATCAAGTGGATCGTCGTATCTCTCTTCGCCCAACTTGCAATAGACACTAAAACAGCTCCCGGCTTTTTATAAATAGTTGCCAACACATCGGGATTGTCCGTTTTTACAGGATTATCAGGCACCCAGTATCCAATCATTTGGCTGCCAACAATACCAAATTCATTCCACACTTTCCATATTGGCCGGGGATCGCCGCTCCATGGGGCACGGCTTGTCATGCCATAAAGCATTCCTCTCCATGGATTACCTCCTTTCCACAACATCTCTCCCATCAAGCCATAGGGAATGCCACTTATTTCCGTCATAAAGTAGTCGGGACCGTTATTTTCATAATCAAAATATTCCCCAAACCACAAACGATTAATGTAAGGGAAAAGTGTCATATACAAATTGGCGCTATTATTCCATCCGTCATTTTTATCATGTTGATTGGCAGAGTGAAGATCTATAATTCCCGGATGAGCATATTCCAGCAAAGCACGTTTTACCCGTTTCATCGTTATCCGATCAAACGCTACATCATCCAAATACAATCCGTCAATACCCACATTTTTTACCAGCCAGTTAATTCCTTCAATATAATAATTATGCCAGCGACTGGCACCGCCATCCACAATAGCCGCATCATTAGTCCGTGGCGTGTACCACCCGGGTATATAACTTCCGTTTAGATGCTCCTGTAGCCATGGATATCCACCTCCTTTGCCGGCAGGAAATATCTCATGGTTAAGGCTGAATAAGGGATATAGCTCGTAAGCCCGATCAGCCAGCTCACGAATAGTATTATAAATCTTGACATACATTCCTAATCTGTGGGCTGAATCAATATAGTTCTTCATTTGATTAGTTGCAATAAAGGGATAATTGATGTAAGGATTAATATAATTTCCTTGATGAATATTAATAATATTCGCTCCCCATTCTTTAGCCGTATCAACAGGGTTGTAATCATGATAGTATTTGCGACTAAAGTGCTGATCAGTGAATAATTGATGAAACGGTGTAATCAGTAAATTAAAATCATAGTATAAGGTATCTCCTTTCTGCATAGTGCGGTCTCCGCTATATGCATTCACCAAAACAGATTTGCCCTTTTGCCAGATTTGAATGCCACCTTTATTATCATTTCCCCAGGAACTTGGAAGAACTAAAGGTTTAAGTAAATAAAAGTTAGTGTTTAATGGCCGGGAATAATGCTGATCCCGCAGCTCAAAATGTAATCCCGCATTCACCGTTCCTATCCACCCTCCATCCTGGTTTTTAGTTGCCACATTCCATTTCCAATCAATTTTTTCCGGGCGGTATTCGCCTTTATAACCAAGACCCATAAAGTATTTGGCCATATCAGGTTCTAAAGGAATATGCAGCTCCGTATTATCCAATGTTATATTTTGCAAAGCGATGACCTGAACCCGATATGAGACAAAACCATCAAATTCAATATGCCCTTTCACGTCCATTTCCAGCGAATCTGAAATACTCTTTGCTGTCCATTCTACCGTGCCGGGAGTTTCTTTCGTGAATGATATACCATCGTTTTTTAATTCAATATTTTTATTGGCCGTGTTAAAAAAATGGAAATGAATAGCCTCTGCCAGTAAATCATTTGCCTTATTCCTGATGCTTGTCATTTCAATGGGGAAATAAGTTTGTATCTGTTCCGGCAAGCCGGTTTTAGCCAGTGTCATTTTCCTTCCCAGTAGGCTGATAGTGTTATCATTAACCCGTAATGGAGTATAAGGAGGGATAACCGTATTATTCTGAAATAAAGTTGAATTAAGCCAGGGCAAACGGGTCATTTTCCAGGGTTCATTGACGCCATGATCAACCGCAACCTGATTACTTACTTCAAGATGAAGATTAATTTTAGTATCCGGTACGCCATCAGCAGTAACCGTAGCGGTTCCAGCATAGAAGCCGGCCTTTATATTTTCAGGTACTTTTATATAACACCACATCGCCTGGATATTCTTTTCCGGAATATTCACCTGAAATGTTTCTGGTTGCCCTGAATAAGATACACCATTCGTATTGATACAGCTTATTAAGCTATCCGGTATCTTATTGCCTTCTTCATTTATGAAGGAGGAAAAATGAATTTTTACATTTTGTAAATCCTCTTTAACAGGATAGATACCGAGTTGAAAAGCATAATAGGCACCTTTGTCCACTTTACCTGAAAAAGTATTCTTGACTCCTTCTTGAATCCAACGATAAGGGAGGTCGTGTTCCATTTTAATGGGATGCAATCTGTCCTCGGGAAAAACAAGATAGTCAGCATGAGGATGTTCCCGAATTAATTTATTCGTTTCTTCCTGCGTGGCAATCATTTCCATTGGATAAAAGCTGTTGAACAAATCAACTGGCTCTAGCTTAACTAAATGAGCAGCGGCGGAATGATTTGTTCTTTTAGCAACTGCCAGCCAAGCATCGCTTGCGGTTTGTACCGGCGCGGGATATACTGCATTAGGATAATTAGCTGAGCCTTTTAAGCGATAAGGCATGTAATAGACGAAGTAGGTTTTGTGTTCAGGAACAGGTTGAAAATAAATAATACAGTAGGCTCTGTTGACTTTTGCTGCATACAAATTCATTACACGTTTACCTGTAGCAGCATCCACTAATATGATTTCTTTATTTTCCGGATGTTCGTCACGGCGACGCCATTCTATTTTCACTTTTGCTATATTTCCCTTCCCCGTAACTTCTATAACTGCACGATGATTTCCCAAAGAATCTGCATCCCATTTTTCCTTTAAAGGTGGGTAGGGCAATTCCTGTGCGTAGGATGGCTTCGTTTGCAGTATAAAGCACAATGCTACAGTGCTAATTATAGATACATATTTATTTTTCATTACGAGGAAATTTAGGCTGTAAGGAGACTGGTTATTTGATCCTAAAATAATCTTTCCACACGCTATCCGGTATATATTCCGCTCTATAAGGAACAAAATAAGAATCCAATTCCCACAAAATTTTACCGGTAGTATCCATCACAAGTACTTTCCCTGTCTTTGAACTTGTTACTAATAAATTATTGTTTGGTAAAAAGTATGCACTTCCCATTCTCGAGGAATAATCCTTGGGTGGCAATTGAATATTGAGTGTACACCTGCTCGTCATATCTCTTTCGTTTAAACGGAATCCAAGTACACGTGAAACTTTATACTGTGAATTAGTGTATAATCCTGTAAACCGGTATTTCAGTTGGGTAGTATCAAAAGGCGAGTAATCACCATTATCAAACATTATTATATCTCCATTGGGAGCAATATTCACATCATGCTGGAAATAGAAATACGATCCTGAATCCAGTTTAAAATTGCCGCTTTTACCAAATTTCCACATTACTTTTCCCGTCTTTGCATTAATCTTCCAAATTTGGTTTAAAATGGCAGAGGAAATAAGATAATTACTATCTTTTGTGATCCATAAAGCATTTAGATGAAAACGATCATAGGATAGTAAGTTTAATTCTCTATCATCTTTAAAATCCCAAGAGGTCCAGGGAGACCATTTCCATAATATTTTACCTGTGGTATCAATCCTTATCAGTGCATCACCCCATAAAGTATCTTTAACTTTCCCCCCCTCGCCACTTAAATTATATGGCAAAGGGTCTCTTATAAGAGTCAAAATATGGTGCGAGGCATCCATTCTTAAATCATGATGTATAGAACTGTAGCCCAGGCTATCCGCGTTAATATTAATCCTCCAAAGTATTTTTCCTGTAAGATCAACTTCGGCCAATGAAGTGCCCCCAGCGTAACCCACTCTCCCACGCCTTAAAGGAACATTCATATTATTCAGTTTTTCAACCTCCGATTTATCAGGTACATCATTTATTTCGTCTAAACCGGGATTATGAAGAAGAACAAGGATCGTATTCCTCGGTGTCAAAGTAGCCGCACGAACTCCAATACTGTCCACCTGCCAATACCAGCGAATCTTTCCATTACTGTCTATCATAGCCACATACCCTGGAGTTCCCCCATAACACAACATTACCAGTCCCTTTCCTATTGCTCCGGCTTCATGTGGATGGTTTTTTTTAACCCAATCATGAATCATCCACGAGCCAAGACTCCTGGTATGAAAAGATTCTATTTTTGAACTTAAATTAAAAAAGTCATGGACAATAACCTGATACTGATAAGTAGTGGCCGGCTTTAATAGCACCAAATGTATTGTATGTTTAAAGCCATTACTGGTTTCAGGCGTATAGTATTTCACTGCGCTGTTACTATCGCTCCAATATCGTACAGAAATTGAAACGGGCTTATTTAGATTAACCTGTATATTTTCAAAAAAAGCAGAATTATTAGGAGAAGTTAGCTTAATACTCTCGATCTGAACATCATTAACATTGCGAAAAAAGATAAACCCTATCACCACCAAAATAACGACAGCACCTAATATAATAAGCCATACTTTTAGGTTCTTATTTTTCATTTGCAAATATCTCTTATCTAACTATCGCTCAAAATTGTAGGCTTATTTAGGTAGTCTTAGCAAATTAGCTGCAGCCATTGCTTTATTTAAATTTGCATCTACTAACGGGTAGGGAAAATAGAGCATGTCTTTCGTGACGATCTGAGATAATCCTCTGGATGCGAGATAGTCATTACAAGTTTCCACATATTTTCCAAAACGAATTAGGTCAGGGCGATGCTTATATTCGAAATCAAGTTCAAATCCTCTTTCTGCGAGTATTTTATCCGCCATTTCGGCTTGGGTAGTGGGGAGGGAAAATCTTGGATCTTGCCCATATTGTGGAGCTCCGGCACGTGCCCTTATCTCATTGAGATAGGGTAAGGCGGCAGCGGGTCCATTTAATGCATTTTCAATTTCTGCCTTACAAAGGATTACATCTGAAAGTCGCATAACGATAATCGTTCTCCCATCAAAATAGGAATCATTAATCATCTGATAAGTATATTTCTTAGGAGCAAGGTTTTGCAAAAACTTGACCGTGTCACTCGGAGGAACAGTTTCCCCCGGATTAGGGATCATATAGTAAAAACCATTGGAAGTTGATCCATCTCTCGGAGCAGCCCCTTCGTAATTATAATAAAAGAAACTCCTTCGAGGATCCGCGGTATCATATTGCCTCCAGAACCACAATGATACTCCATAGTATTGCCATCTGTTGGTTACCACACGATTATCCGTTGGGCCAAATTCATTGGCTATTTCTGCTCCGTTTTGTGCAGGTTCATGCATAATACAAAAGATGGTTCCTTCGTCCATAGGATTGCTCCCCGACCAAACATTCTTAAAATCTGGATTTAGAGTATAAACGCCTTCATCCCTCATCAGCAAAAGCTGATCTATATATGTTTTTGCATTTGTATAATCATGTTCACGCATATATAGTTTACCCAAAAGCATTAATGCAGCGCCTTTTGTGGCTCTCGTTTTCCATGTGGCAGATGTCCATGTGGCAGGTAGATTAGCAATAGCGAATTGGCAGTCAGCCTTTATAAGAGAGTCCACTTCAGAAACTGGTGCTAATGACATATCATAGGTAGTTGTGGGGTCCTGTAAGGTTGTAAGCATAGGAACCGGGCCCCAGGCATCGGTCAGGTCTCTGTAAGCAAGTGCACGTAAGAAGCGGGCTTGGGCAACAATGAGTGTCTTAGTTGAATCACTCATCTTTACGTCCTTTATATTGGAAATCAATAAATTTGCATTTGCAATCAAACTATACATATTTTGCCAATTGATAGTCAGATATTGATTGTTGGCATCATAGGAAAAATTGCTCATTTGTGTAGGATCTCCCGCGGCTGTTGAAAAACCCTCACCTGTTGCATAATCGGTTATCATCACCAGATAACCCGAATAATAAAAATATGAATCTCCTGGCACCGGGTCAAGATCTGCATATACCCCATTTAAAGCAGCATCAATATCACTCTCCGTAGAATAAGCGTTAGAAGTAGTTAAATCACTATATATCTTTGGTTCCAGTTTTGTACAACTCCCTAAAACCAACATTGCCAAAACTATAGATAAATATTTCATCGTAGTATCTTTAAGTTTAAAATATCCTTATAAATAACTTTAAAATGTCACGTTTAATCCAAAAGTGAAAGCCCTCATGGTCGGGTAAGAGTTAAAGTCAAGGCCGGCACCTCCATTTGCGGCTTGATAATTACTACCATTCAAGACCAATCCATGATAATATCCGACATTTTCAGTAGGGTCATTCTCATACCCCGCGGTGCTTACTTCTGGATTCCATCCGGTATATTTTGTCAACGTAAATAAATTCTGCACACTACCATATACCCTTAGAGACTTAATAACCTGACGAGCAACCGGAATAGTATAACCGAACGTCATGTTTTCTAATCTCAGGAACGACGCATTCTCAATAAAATGGCTATTTATATATCCTCCATATAGGGAATAAAAGAACCCATTACGAGGTATATCCGTATTTGTATGAGTTGGAGTCCAACGATTCAAGGCGTCCGTAGTACGTTTCCACTCCAAGTTCATCCGTGTCATATTTAATAGATCATTGCCCACAGAACCATAAGCGAAAATAGAGAGATCAAAGTTTTTATAGGTGAACGTATTAGTGATACCGTAGGTAAACTTTGGATATGCTTGTCCTATAATTGTCCTGTCTGCTGAAGTGATTTGTCCATCAGGCTTTCCTTCCGGCCCGGAAATATCTTTAAATTTAGGATCACCTGGTTGGGCATTCGGTTCCGGAGCATACTTCTCTCCACTTTGGATAACCCCGTCATACACATAACCAAATAACGAACCGAGAGGTTCCCCAACTTTTATCACCGCATAATCTTCTTCTGAGACCGTACCAACAGGTTTAGCAGACGTAAGATAAATCTCTTTTTGTCCACCGAGGCTCAGTACTTTATTACGATTAAGCGAAAAATTAACTCTGGTATCCCACTTTAATTGACCCGTCAGGTTGTGTGAGCTAATTGATAGCTCAAAGCCCTTATTACTTACGGCTCCGATATTGCTTTCTCCTGAAGTATATCCTGAATAAAGAGGTAAATTTATCGCAACAAGTAAATTAGTCGTCTTCTTATAGTAAGCGTCCATTGTCAGAGATAATCTGGAATCAAAAAATCCCATATCTAATCCGAGGTCATACTGCGTCGTACTTTCCCATTTCAAATCAGGATTAGCAGGAGTGCCTGAATTTATTACAGTGCCTACACTGCTCGTAGAACCGTCATAGGTCATATGGGATGTTGAAACTAAGCCGTATGAAGGATAGTCACCAATACTTTCATTGCCAGTCTCTCCAACGCCGGCTCTTAATTTTAAATTTGAAAAAATATTGAGCTTCTGTATGAAAGGCTCTTGATCCATTCTCCATGCGAAGGCCCCTGAAGGAAATGTTCCCCATCTATGGTACTGACCGAACCTGGAGGAACCATCACGCCTCAAGGTAAAAGTGAATAGGTATTTGTCTTTGTAAGAATAATTTAAACGACCAAAGGCTGAAATAAGTAAATGCTCTGCTTTACTTGAAGAAACTCCTGAAATAGTAGAAGCAGCGCCAAGATTGTTAAAACTAAAGAGATCCGTTGAGAAGCCGTAAACATTAACCAAGCTGTTTCCCGTAGTAAATTTTTCATAAGAATATCCACCCATAATGCTAAATGAATTTACAATCCCCAAATCCTTAGTATAGGTGACATAGGCATCAAATAACTGGTGAGTTGCATTGTTCCCCGCTACCCCCGCATCGCCATTATCAATACTCCCCTGGTAAGTAGATTTAGGAAGATATGAGCTCTCTGTCCCATGCAATACTTCAGCAGCGCCGTCAATCTTGGCCTGTAACCCGGTTATTGGGTCTATTTCTAAAAATACATGGCCATCCAATTTATCGTTTTGCAAGCTAAATTGTCTTGCCACAAGGTTCGCCAAGGGATTATCTCCTTTACCTCCGGGTGGTCTCCCAAAAGAGCCATCAGGGTTATAAGCAGGGACTGTAGGATCATACGTCAAGATAGAATAGAGTACATTAGAATTTAATATACTACCTCCATATTGTTGAACATTAGAATTCTCTCTTTGCGCATATAGAGATGCACCCGCCTTAACATATTTATTGATGGTTTGATTAACATTAATCATCCCGGATATCCGATTATAATTTGTATTTTTCAACACACCATCTTGATTAAAATATCCCAAACTCGCAAATACATTAGTATTATTTCCTCCACCTTGAAATTGAAGATTATGACTTTGAACGTTTCCGAGGCGTGTGGTTTCTTTTACCCAATTTGTGTTTACATTCGACTGTAATTGAGAAGGTGTATATACTCCATACTGAATACCGGTGTTCCCTGGGATTTCGGCATATAAAGCATTAGATAGTGTCATGTATTGTTTACCATCTAACATTTGGAAAGGATCTTCTAATACTTGTACGCCGGTATAACCGTTGTAAGATATCGTATTTTCGCCTGATCTACCGTGTTTAGTAGTAATTAGAACAACACCGTTTGCTCCCCTGGAACCATAAATAGCAGTGGCCGAAGCACCCTTTAGAATCTGTAAAGAGGCAATATCATCGGGGTTTATATCTAACCCATTTGTTGTAGGAAAGCCATCTACCACATATAAAGGTTCATTACTGCTGTTAATTGAGTTGTTACCACGAATCCTTATAGAAATACTACCACCCGGTGCTCCCGAATTTTGAATTACCTGAACCCCGGCGGCCTTTCCTTGGATCGCCTGGGCAACATTACTTATGGTTCCTCCTGAGTTAAGCTCTTTTGAAGTTAATGAAATTACTGAACCTGTAAGATCTTTCTTTTTCTGGGTTCCGTATCCTATAACCACCACCTCATTCAGCCCGCTTGCGGAACTTTGTAGGCGAACAATAATATCACTTCTGCCGTTAATTGCTATATGGCGAGTAGAATACCCGATATAGGAAAATACCAATGTATCATTTTCTGTCAGAGGATGAACAGTGTATTCACCATTTGCATTGGTTACCGTACCGATATTCGTATTCTTTACCTGCACCGTCACCCCAACTAATGGATTTCCTTTATCGTCCGTCACTTTACCATGTACCTCCAAGGCAGAAGTATATAATGATAAAGTTGCCGGCAAGAACAGGTTTGCCTTTGCTCCCTCTTGGCTGTCAGGAATCGGACTCAAAACAATCCGGTTATTAATTACGTCATACCTGATACCATTCTTAACCAATACCAGGTCCAGCACAGTTCTTAATTTTTCATTTTCAGCATGAATTGTAGCTTTTTGAGAAACATTTACTACATTCAGACTATATACAAATTTGGTATGGGTAATCTTTTCTATTTTCTCTAATATATTCGATATGTGTAAATGGCCGGTACTTAGGTCAATCCGCTGATTTAAATCAACCTGTGCATTGCTATTCCTTGCATAAGTGATGCCTGCGAAAACCAAAGCGAGCAAGAGTTGTGTACATGAAATCCGCATAATTTTCCGCCACTTTTTTCTTTTTGAATCATAAAATAATTTCATAACTTCGAGTGTTTAGTTTTTTTAACTAAATGAAAAACAAGCCCTTTTGATCTTCCAGGATACAAGGGCACCTTTTAAGGCGGAGATGTTAGCACATCTCCGTTTTTTTGTAGATTTTTATGTTATCATGAGTATTATTCTTTAGTGTCTATTTTTTCATAAAAACTGATTGTACTGTCATTGATCATTTTGTAATGAATATTGAGCGATGTTCCGAGCATTTCTAAAATATCTGCCAAGTTCTGGTTATTAAAATCGGCGTTTAGTTTATATTGATATATCTTATCATCCAGGCAGTACATCCGCACACCGAATCTTTTATCTAATATTTGAATAACCTGTTCAAACGGTGCATTGTCAAATGATAAATTAATCTTTTGCCATTTTTGTAAAATGCCTTTATCTATACCCGTTCCTTTTACCAATTTACTTCCCGTGTTCAATATGACCGATTGTTTCGCTATCAAAATGATTTTATCTTTCTTATGATCACGCTTTTCTACCACCACTTTCCCAGACAATACCGTCACTTCTCCTGTTCCGTCAGTGTTTGTTTTTATCAGAAAACTGGTACCTAATACAGTTGTCATTAAGTGCTGACTTATAACTATAAATGGACGAAAAGCGTTATGCCTTATATCAAAGAAAGCCTCTCCTGTCAATTGCACTTTTCTTTCTGTGGAAGTAAATTTATCATTATAATGAATAGAGCTTTCAGGACTTAACCAAACTTTGCTACTGTCGGGCAAAACGACCAGTTGTACCTGATCAGAGCGATTAATTAAAGTCACTAAATCAGTTTTTATCTGTATCTGCCCTGTCTTAGCTAAGTGCCCGTATTGTTTTTGACCAAACCAGGAAAAGCTTATCCATACTGAGATACCAATGATCACGGCTGCAGCAGCATATTTCCAGCTTCTTATGAAGACACCCTTTCTACCTGTTATTTTTATCGTTTTTGCCCTTTTCTCAGATGTTTCTAACTCCGGAATATTTGATTTAATGTGCTCTAATATATTCATTCTTAATGATTCTTTCTCCTCATCCGTCAACTTTACCGGAACATTTTCATCGAACGATTCATACCAATACAGCAAATAAGCGAATTCCTCATCGCTACAGTTTCCCTCCAGGAACTTCTTTATAATTTCTCTTATCAGACTTGTTTCCACGCTTTAATTAAGTGCTTTACCTAGGTGAATAGTATTCCTTTCTATATAGATGTGACAAAAAGACAAGGTATCCCCTATTCTATAAAAATCTTTTTTGGATAAAGAGAGGTATAGAAAAAAATATAGGATATAAACTGAATTTCAAATCTCAGATAAAACATGCTTCCCAACATCTAACACCGAATACGAAAATCAATCGTTGAAGCAGATTCCAGAAACCTAAAATAATAAGCCTGAAGATCTACAAAAAGAAGAAATGGTTTAGGTCATTTTTAATAAGATGGAGCGCCTTGGTGATATGATTCTCGACTGTTTTTTCAGAAATACTCAAGAGGGTGGAGATTTCCTTATGAGTTTTCATTTCATAGCGACTTAATTCAAAAACTTTCCGACATTTATCAGGAAGCCCATCCACCAACTGATTAATATGGCGGCTGAGATCATTAATCAAAATCCCTTCTTCTGTCGAACGGTCAGGCTTACAATATGCATCCACATTACCGTCCGAAAAAGCTGGGAGTAATAACTTCTGTTGCATCATTCTTAATATGATATAGCGAACAGAAGCAAAGAGATAATTTTCCAACGAAGTTCGAATATGTATCTTATGGCGGTTTTTCCATAAGCTTTCATATAGATTCTGCACTGCTTCCTCCGCATCTTCTCTGCATTGCAAGCGTTTATAAGCAGCTATAAATAATTCATGCCAATAGCGATTATACAACTCTTCAAAGGCAGAAGAATCGTCCTTTTGTAATAATCTAAACAATGATTCAGAAGTAAAGGAGGTATAATTTTTCGTCATCTTTAATCTCTATGAATGGCACTTAAAAAATATTCATTACATATAAGCGTAAACAAATGTAAGCGTTATTTTTAAATTTTCCAACTCAATAATCTTTTCCCGGATAAGAAGTTTGATGTGGATTGTCAGAGCAGGGGCTGTTTGACGAGAATGGAATTTGTATCACATTTTCTCAGCAGATAAAACGACAAAGCTCTATATATGCACCAAACATATATGGAAGAGGCAATTGGCCTTGGTAATTTGATGTCACCGCCAGTATTTTAGGCATAGGATATCATGACATAATACAGGGTGATAGTCAACTAAAAGTAAATATAACATTTACAAGCAACAAATAATACTAATGCCATTACTCCTTGCCATGCTTTGCAGATGCCGGAATAACGGTAATAACAAGGGAAAAGTCAGGACGCATTTTATACCGTTGCAGGCGGTTGGGACGGGGTGCGTGTTCCTTTGCTTTAGTCATACGAATTGAAAAAAAACTGCTTCTAAAATAATACGAGGATGAGAACTAAATTTAATACGAGGATGAGAACTAAATTTTGTATAGCGAATTGTATTGAAAATAAAAAAAGCAGCTATGAACTATTTATTCATAACTGCTTTATTATCAGGCTCCCCCTGCTGGACTTGAACCAGCGACCCTCTGATTAACAGTCAGATGCTCTAACCAACTGAGCTAAGGAGGAATAATTCCATTTTGCGGGCTGCAAAAATACATTTTTTTTGTTTCCTCCCAAACCGAATTTTAGCTCCGCATCAATTTTTTATAGGCCTTCTCATCCACATACTCCAAAATGTCGCCCGGCTGGCATTCCAAGACCCTACAAATTTCATCTAAAGTCGAAAAACGTACCGCCCGCGCTTTGCCACTTTTTAAAATGGATAAATTGGCCATAGTGATTCC
>SCQV01000156.1 GCA_004299085.1 Chitinophagaceae bacterium
CGAGAAGTTAAAAGATTTTTCTGTCCGCTTGACGTTAACTGCCCATCCTACACAGTTTTATCCGGGAGAAGTGTTAGGGATTATTCATGATCTTTCGAAAGCTTTGGAAAAAGGCAGTGCTACTCAGATTAATTCTTATCTGCGTCAGTTGGGGAAAACGCCGTTTCTAAAAAAAGAAAAGCCTACGCCTTACGATGAAGCAGTGAGTTTAATATGGTATTTGGAAAATATCTTTTATAAGGCTGCCGGGAACATTGCGTTCGAACTGAAAGATCAGTTTGAAGGATTTGATGAGGAAATTCATCCTGTCATTCGCATGGGATTCTGGCCCGGCGGCGACAGGGATGGCAATCCTTTTGTGCATGCGGATACAACTTTAAAAGTGGCAGAAGCTTTACGTGGCGCCATCCTGAAATGTTATTATTTGGATGTCAGGAGAATGAGTCGCCGCCTGACTTTTAAAGGCGTGGAAAATCTGGTGACGGAACTGGAAAATACGCTGTATAGAAATCTGTTTATCCCGGGTCATAAACTGGATATTACCAAAGAAACGCTTCTTCAAACACTCACTAACATCAGGAAAGTTCTGCAGAACGACCATAGTGATCTTTTTATCGAACTTGTGGATGAGTTGATCAGCAAAACTAATTTGTTCGGTCTTTTCTTTGCTTCTCTGGATATAAGGCAGGATAGTTCCGTTCATAAGCCCATGAGTGAATATCTCGCAAAAAACACGGACGCACTCCCTGATAATTATAAGCAACTGAGCGAGGAAGAAAAAATGGAAGCCCTTTTAAAAATTAATACCGTTGTAGATCCCGATTCAATCAAAGACGAATTGTACCGGGATACTTTACAAACCATACGCACTGTTAAAACCATTCAGAAATTTAATGGCGAAGAAGGCTGTAACCGCTATATTATCAGTCATGCTACAGGTCCATTGGATGTGATAGAGGTATTTGGCTTTTTCATGATGAGCGGATGGAAAAAAGAATCGTTGACTATTGATATCATTCCTTTATTTGAAACGATTGATGATTTGCAGCGGGCAGCCGGAGTCATGGAGATTTTATATAAAAATAAAGTTTACCGGAAGCATCTTACCAACAGAGGCAACACACAGACGATTATGCTTGGTTTTTCAGATGGTACGAAGGACGGGGGATATCTGATGGCCAACTGGAGTATTTATAAAGCTAAAGAATCATTGACTGCTATTTCAAGACAATACGGAATTGAAGTTATCTTTTTCGATGGGAGAGGAGGACCACCGGCAAGAGGGGGGGGTAAAACTCATAAGTTCTATGCTTCCATGGGCCCTGATATTTCTTCTAAGGAAATTCAACTGACCATACAGGGACAAACGGTTAGCTCCAATTTTGGTACCATTGATTCTGCCCAGTTTAACCTGGAACAGCTTATCAACGCCGGCATCAGCAATGATTTATTCGCTTCCAGGAAAACAGAATTGAGCGAGGAGGAAGAAGGACTTTTTCAAAACCTGGCAGATGAAAGTTATGCCGCATTTCAGGTATTAAAATTCGACCCTCAATATCTTGAATACCTGAATTATGCCAGCCCGCTGCGTTATTATGCTGCTACCAATATTGGCAGCCGCCCCTCAAAACGGAAAGCTTCTACATTGAGTTTAGATAGTCTCCGAGCAGTACCTTACGTCGGTTCATGGAGCCAGTTAAAGCAAAATGTCCCAGGTTATTATGGCGTTGGGAGCGCTTTGGAGAAATTGGAAAAAGAAGGGAAGTGGAGCGCTCTGGAGAATCTTTATAAAAATTCACTTTTCTTCAAAACCTTATTGGATAATTGTGAAATGTCCATGAAGAAAAGCTTTTTCCCTCTGACGGAGTATTTGTCCAAACATCCTGACTACGGTGGATTGTGGACAATGTTGCATGCTGAATTTGAAAGAACAAAACGCTATATCCTTAAACTTTCCGGTAATAAGGAATTGATGGATAATTATCCTATTGATCAGCAATCTATTGAAATGAGAGAGAGGATTGTGTTACCGCTGGCGACCATACAGCAGTATGCGCTAACACAGCTTAGGGAAAATCATAAAACCGGGGAAGAAGATCCATTAAAATCCGTTTATGAAAAATTAGTGATCCGTTGTTCTTTCGGATTAATTAATGCGGGAAGAAATTCTGCCTGATAAAGTCAGTTGTCATAAACCTCTTTTATTTTATTTTTAAAAAATGAGGTAATAAGGTAAAGAGATTCTTAGCGATTCCGGTTACTAAGGTTATCATCATGCAAAACGAGTTCTATGAGCGGATACACTGATGGAAACCTTATTGACCTTAATGGTGTTCAGCCGTCAGGCTTTGAATTAAACCTTATTATCTAATCGTATAATGATTATTATGGTTCTGATTATTTGGGGCAACAGATTTTTTATTGTTTGGAACTATCAAATAACCAAAGGAAAACAGCCGGGAATTCTTCACGCCAGTAGATTTCATTATGCTGGGCGCCGGGTACGACTTTCAGTTGTATATTTTCAGAAGGCATACCTTGTTGCAATAAATCATCATAAATATCTGTCATATCTGAAGCCATTGTCTGACTTTCGGCATCACCGGCTATAAAAAACAATTTATCTGCTTTTTGAGTTTTATTCAAATGAATATCATCTTTTATTTTAGGAGCAATCCAAAAGGAAGGTGAAAAAATACCTGCTTTACCGAAGACATTCGGATACTTTAACCAGGTATAAAATGAAATCAATCCTCCCATAGAGCTACCCGCAATGCCTGTATTTTCAGGGCCTGACAGCGTTCTAAAATGTTTATCAATAAACGGTTTCAAAGTCTTTGCCAGAAAAGCTGCATACTTTTTACCTTCTCCTTTCCCATATTTTTGATTATCGTAAGGGTTATATTCATTCATGCGTTTATCGCTTCCGTTATCAATGCCAATAACGATAATATCCGGATATCCTTTTTTAGCCAGACTGTCCAATATTTCATCAACACCCCATTCTCCGTAAGCAGCAGTTGCAGCATCAAAAAGATTCTGTCCATCCTGCATGTAAAGGACAGGATAACTTTTTCCTGAAGTTTTATAATCCGGAGGCAAATATGCCCAGATACGCCGTGTACGGTGAAGTTGGGGAATATTAAAATCTGTGTCAATAATGGTTACATTCGGACTCATAGTGTAATGTTTGGGTATTGACAGGAATTGATCTTTCCATCCCGCAACGGTAAGATATAAAGTGGTATCTGAGGAAATATTTATTTCACGGTTGGAGATATCTTCGCCATCAGACTTGCATTCGGCATTTTTCCAACTGCCACGTGTAAACTTAAAAAAGTACATTCCTTTCTTAAGATTATGAAGGATAATTCGGAATTTATCATCCTGTTTCTTTAAACGATAATTGTCATTGAAAGGATTCCATCCGTTCATATTTCCGGCTAAAAAAATATCCGGGTTTGCCGGATTAACCGGGACTTTTTCTATATAGATAGATAAACGATATTGAGCATAAAG
>SCQV01000157.1 GCA_004299085.1 Chitinophagaceae bacterium
TATTCCAATTTAAAGATGACAAAGTAAAAATTTCCGAAGTTAACGTACAAATTGCGATTTGTCCATTCGGATCTATGATTTTATAGTTACCGGAAAGACGGGGCCAATCGCCCTTACTAAACCGTTTTGTTTTACGGAAGAATTCTTTTATGATACTCATTCTGTAAAACATTCTTACAGCAGTTGGATTTTCTCCCGTGGCAGAGTAAGGAAACAGCCTTGCCAGAATATGCATTAGCTTTTTCATTATCGTTTTTTTATCAATATCTCATTGTCTGATGCATCTATCCAGTTTACTTTTTCCTGAACAGGCTGCCTTTTTGATACGGCAGTAATGGGCTTTGCTATATAGCCGATATAAAAGAAACCGAGTAGCTTATCATCAGTTCGCAGTCCGAAATAAGGTTTGGCTTCTTCAAAATAAGTAATCCCGGCAGTAGTCCAGTAAGAGCCTAAACCATAAGCTGTAACGGTCAAAAACATATTTTGAACGGCGCAGGCCGTTGCTTCAATTTCTTCTATTTCCGGAACTTTACAGGCTTCATTTCTTTTCATTCCTATGGCTATAACATGGGAAGACATTAATGGATACTCTATTAGCTTCTTATACCTTCCTTCATTAAAATTATTGCCTGAATATTGCTTGTAAATTCCCGCTTGTAATTCGCTAAAATATTTTAACCCATCTCCTGTAAACACAGTAAACCGCCAGGGTTCAGTCTGTTTATGATTAGGGGCGCGATTGGCATTCTCCAATATTTGCCAGATAATATTACCAGGAATTCTTTTGCTCTTTTCATATTGATAGGGATAAATACTCCGCCTGCTTTTTATGATGGTATTAAATTGATCTATATTAATATTTGTTTCCATTATCGTTTACTTTCATGAGCAGGTTCAATATGAACTAATACATTTACAATTCTCAAGGAACTTTTCATAATAGCATCTTTTACCAAATGAGCAATCCGATGGCCTTCTTTTACAGACAGATCTCCATCCACCTCAATGTGTATATCTACAAAAAAGTCGAATCCCATTTTCCGGACATAGCATTTTTAAACACCTTTTACACCATCCACCTGTTCTGCCATAGATATTACTAACATAAAGACTTATACTTAATACATACCTGAATAAAGCTTCTTTAACTGCAATAACAAAAAGTAAAACCCATAAAGTGAAACTTTTGGGTAGCCTATGAGGATTTCTTTCTAAACAACCTCGCAGAATTCAATATAAAACATGTTTCTGATCCCACATGTATAATAGCAGCATCCATAGGTGATAATAAACCTAATAGCGCCAAAAGGATCCCGATGCTGTCAATAATGATGGTGCCCCAGAAGTTAAACCGGATCACACTCATAACTTGTCTGCTGATTCCTAATGCTGTGGCTACCCTTAACAGGTTGTTGGTAGGCAATATCATATCAGCGCTTTCGAAGGCAATGTCCGTCCCGTCGCCCATCGCTATACCTACCGTAGCTTCCACTAAAGCGGGTGCATCATTAATGCCGTCTCCAATCATCGCCACCTTCCTGCCCAATGTTTTTAGCTTTTTAATGTACTCTAATTTATCGGCCGGAAGCATTCCACCTATAGCTTCATCCAGTCCCAATGTTTTGCCCATTTCCTCGACTACCCGTTTTGCATCACCCGAAATAAGGCTGATGATAGATGGGTCATAATCCCTTAGCGCAGATACGGCAGATTTTGCTTCTTTGCGAATGGTGTCTGAAATGCTTACCCCGCCCAACAAAGTATAGTCGTCTGCAATGAAAATTACTGAGCCGTCTCTACTTTTTAGTTTTTCCAGGTCGTTATTGGAAGAAGGTAAAGCGACTCCCTTTTCCCGTAACAATGTCAGATTGCCGATATAGAAATTCCGGTTGTTAAACTGTAAGGATAATCCTTTTCCCGGAAGATAATCCAGGTTATCATAAGCATCGGGGAATATATTATTCTGCCTGGCCTCATTCAGGATAGCCTGGGCTAATGGATGTTCCGAATGTTGTTCCCCGGTTGCTAACAAATGCAGGATGTCCTGTTTAGAAATCCCATTTAAAGAAAAAACTTCTTTAACCCGTGGTGTCCCTAATGTTAAGGTGCCGGTTTTATCCAGTACGATAGCATCTATCCCGGCCAGTTGTTCCAGATAAATTCCTCCTTTTACAATGATGCCTTCCCTTGCACACCGGCCAATACCCGCCAGTATTGCCAGCGGTGTTCCGGCAGCCACTCCGCAAGCTCCTGCCACTATCAAGGCTGCGATTGTGGCGGTTAGATTACGAGTAATAAGAAACGTTAATACCGCGCCGCCGAAGGCAAAATATACCAGACGGGCAGCAAGCTTATCGGCCATTTTCTCAATAGGCGCTTTGGTTTTTTGTGCATCTTCAATGACCTGGATGATCTTTCCAAAAATGGTGTCCTGTCCGGTGCCGGTAGCCTGAATTTCAAGCACTCCGGATTGGTTTACCGTCCCTGCCAATACTTTCACTCCAACAGTTTTTTCAACAGGTATGGACTCACCTGTAATCGCAGCCTGATCCACAAAGCTGCTTCCTTTTACAACGATGCCGTCAACCGGTATCCGGCTGCCAGGTTTCACAATAATGATATCTTGTGGCTGTAATTCCTGTATGGGAAGCGTTGTTTCACTATTATTTTTTCTTGCGATTGCTGTTTGTGGCAATAGTTCTGTTAGTTTTTTTAATACGCCCCGGCCATTATCTACTGTCAAATCTTCCAATAGTTCGGCCACCAATACGAACAAAGTAATTACCAGACCGGTAGTAAACTGTCCAATAACCAGACATGCCAGCACGGCTATCGCCATAGAAAGCTCCATAGACATTTTACGTTCACGGATGGCTTCAAATGCTTCCTTAATCATGGGGAAGCCGCCTATAAGGGTAGCTGCAATAGCAATGAAATCAATTGAGGAGATTTGTTTCCATACCTCCGAAAGACTGATTGCCAGCGCGAGGGTAGTGCCTGCTATCCGGATAAGGTCTGATTTATAATGCAGCCATAGCTTTCTCATATTTTCAAGTATTTAACCTTTGCAAAGTTATACAGTTGGGTTATTCTAAAACAGGTAAAAAAGAGATGTTTTTCAGTAATTTTACAAGATGAAACAAAGCACCTCTACCGCAGATTTTAATTTATCCGTCAAAGAATACTTTGCAAACAGCAGTCCATTGCACAGGCATAATTATTTTGAGCTGATTTACGTCCTAAACGGGAAAGGAATTCATATTATCAATGACAATCAATTTGCTTATGCAAGGAACGATCTGTTTTTACTGACGCCGGATGATGCCCATACATTCCAAGCCCACGAACAATCTACGTTTTGCATTATTGATTTTACGGCGGCTCTTTTTAACCGCAAAATATCACAGAATAAAGCCGTAACTGAATCAAACAACTTGTTTAAGCAGATGGAATATGTCTTTCAGAATACTACGCGCCTGGAAGGATATATCCCCCTGGATGAAACAGATAAAGCGTTTACGGAAACGCTGGTAAAGCGACTGGTTTCTGAATGGAATAAAAAGCTACTATTTAGTGATATCGTAGTAAAAAACCTTGTTTTTTTACTACTTAATATCATTGCAAGATACGCAGCCAATACAACGTTACATAGGGCTGTGAAAGTGATTCCGGAAAACAAGGCTTATGAAATGATAACTTATCTGCAACACCATATTTATGATAATGAACTCCTGGCCATGGGAAGTCTTGCATTGCAGTTTAATCTTTCCAAAGGTTATGTGGGAGCTTATTTTAAAGCCCATACTGGAAAATCAATTAAACAATTTATCCTTGATTATAAATTGGAGCTGGTGAAGACCCGGTTGCTTTATAGTGACCTTACAATCGCCCAAATAGCTTTTGAGCTAAATTTTACAGACGATAGCCACTTGAATAAAGCGTTTAAAAAAAAATACGGAATGACGGCAAAAAAATATAAGGAACTTAAATATGCACCGGATTAAATCTATAAGGCACATCCTAAATTGTCGTACCTACCCGGTTTTTTGAGAGTTGTCTGGTTAAAGTTTATTTTAGCTAAGTTGATAACGTTGATACCGGCGCCCTAAAAACCAAACCAATTCTTAATGGGAGGTGATATAAGGTTTTCTCTAAAAAATAAATCTTAGCTCGTATATTTTTTCACCTGCTTGGGTATTTCACGCTTAAGGAGGTATATTCCTATTGGTAATTTATCAAAATAATCAATGACTATCCGCTATAATGCAGGAACCTATATGATAGCTCTCGTTTAGCCCAATATCGAATATCCAACACCGATTTCCGATTTTAGAAGTACTGCCCCTACTTCAATACCTGCCTGC
>SCQV01000158.1 GCA_004299085.1 Chitinophagaceae bacterium
ATACCCGTGGAGATTTTAGGTATCTTTACCAAGCCTTTTGCCCTGATGATACGTCTTTTTGCCAATATGCTGGCGGGCCACATGATTATTCTGAGCATTATTTCATTAGTGTTTATCTTTGGCGGATTGGCGTTAGCGGCGGGCTGGGGCTTTTCTATTGTGTCGGTATTGTTTACGGTCTTCATGTATTTTGTGGAATTGCTGGTGGGATTAATCCAGGCATTTATTTTCGCTAACCTGTCTGCTTTATTTATTGCACAGGCGTTTGAGCATGGCCACCATCATGAGGAAGAAGAGGCGATTTTATAAGATAAAAGATAAAAGATAAAAGTTCAAAGATAAAAGTGAAAGATTGGGAAGATTGTAAAGCCAATGGCCAGAAGGGTAACCATTGAACAATCTAACAATAAAGCAATTTAACGATTTAAACCATAAAGCAATTTAGTTCGGAACTATTCAATCATTATAAAAACAAAAGTGTATGACAAGTTTGGAAGTATTATTTTTGGCTGCGGATGGCCTTGCTAAAGTAGGCGCCGGCGTGGGAGCAGGATTAGCTGCTATCGGTGCCGGCATCGGCATTGGCCTTATCGGAAAAGATGCCATGAATGCCATTGCCCGCCAACCGGAAGTGGTAGGAGAAATCCGTTCTAACATGATTGTAATGGCAGCGCTGGTAGAAGGGGTTGCTTTGTTTGCAGTGGTGGTAGCTATTCTGGCATTGTTCGTTCAGTAGCCGAAACAACTTATTACTGCATTCAATGCACAGGGCGGCGGATGCAGTAATTTTTAAAGATAAAAGATAAAAGTCAAAGGATAAAAGTATTCCAAAACTGAATAGTTCTAAAATTTCAGAATAATCAATAACTAATAACTAAATAACTAAATAACTCATGGATCTGCTGAGTCCCGATTTTGGATTGATATTTTGGACTGTCGTTGTGTTCCTGCTGACATTCCTTATCCTGGCAAAATATGCCTGGAAGCCTATTCTGAGAATGTTGGATGCGCGTGAAAAGAGCATTGCGGAATCTATTGAATCTGCCGACCGCATTAAAGCTGAAATGTCGCAGATGAAATCTGAGCATGAACAAATGCTCATCGAAGCAAAAACAGAACGCAGCCGTATCTTGAAAGAAGCAAAAGAAGCGAAAGACCAGATTGTAGCAGAAGCCAGGGAACAGGCTAAAGTAGAAGCACGCAAAATCGTTGAAGAGGCGCAGGTGGCTATCAACAATCAGAAAATGGCAGCCCTCACCGATGTGAAAAATCAAGTAGGCAACCTCGCGTTGGAAGTAGCCGAAAAGATATTACGTAAAGAATTGTCAAACAAAGAAATTCATCAGCATTATATCAGGCAGTTGGCGGAGGAGATTAGGTTGAACTGAGTGGGATTTAGGTAAGTGGTAAATGGTAAGTAGTTAAGGGTAAATGGTTAATGTAAATAGTGATAAGGGTAAATGGCGATTAGAATAAGGGATATATAAAAGTTAAAAAAATAATTATGGAATTTGTGAAGAGTTTTAGAGGTTTGGAAGTATATAAACTTGCAAGGCAATTATCTAAAGAGATTTTTGAACGCTCAAAAGGATTTCCGAAAGAAGAAATGTTTTCGCTTACGGATCAAATGAGAAGATCGTCTCGTTCTGTTGGAGCTCAAATCGCTGAAGCCTGGGGAAAAAGAAAATATGAAAAGCATTTTATAAGTAAGCTGACTGATGCTGATGGAGAACAAATGGAAACCCAACATTGGATTGAAACTGCAGTGGATTGTCTTTATATTTCTGATGAGACGGCGAAGGATTTGATTGAGCGATATAATTTGGTTGAAAAGATGTTAAATTCAATGATGAACAAATCAGCATCTTTTTGTAAATAGTACTACATCAATTATGTATTACCGTTTACCAATTACTATTAACTATTTACCAATAACAGAATAACTACAATGCCAAACCCGCGTCTTGCTTCACGATATGCAAAATCATTAATAGACCTGGCTCAGGAAACCAACCAGTTGGATGCGGTGTTTAATGATTTAAGACTGCTGGAAGCGGCTTGTAAAGAAAGCCGGTCCTTTGTAAACTTTATTAAAAGCCCGGTCATTAATGCAGATAAAAAAGAAAAAATATTTCATATTCTTTTCAGTGATAAGATATCGCCGCTGAGTGATAAATTTTGTAAATTATTGATCAAAAAAGGACGAGAGCGTTATTTACCGGAAATAGCGCATGCGGGCATTCAGCAATACCGGATTATTAAAAACATCCGTCAGGTGAAAATTACGACTGCGATGGCTTTAGAAGGATCATTGAGACAGGATATTATAGAAAAAATAAGAACTGAAATCCCTGACGAACATATTGAATTGCTGACAGTGGTAAATGAAGATCTGATTGGTGGATTTGTCTTAGAAACGGATAATACTTTATATGATGCCAGTATCATGCGTGATCTGAAAGATGTGAGAAAACAATTTGCAGATAATATTTATGTAAGGAATATCCGGTAAGCTTGAGCATTGAACGTTGAATATTGAGTATTGAACATTTCCCAAAGAACTTCTTGCGGAGGCTCCTTCGGAGAGCATTGAATATTGAACATGAAACTTTATATCTTTATAACAACACATAAAAATCATAATCAACAAATAAAGCTATGGTAGAAATAAAGCCCGACGAGATATCCGCGATATTGCGTCAGCAATTAAGTAACTTTAACGTTGCGGCAGACCTGGAAGAAATAGGAACAGTGTTGCAGGTGGGAGATGGTATTGCCCGTATTTACGGTTTAAATAATGTAGGATCAGGTGAACTGGTGGAGTTTGAGAATGGCGTGAAAGCGATTGCACTGAACTTAGAGGAAGATAATGTGGGTGTGGTATTAATGGGGGAATCTACAGAAATCAGAGAAGGAGATAAAGTACGCCGTACCGGACAAATCGCTTCCATTAAAGTGGGAGAAGGTTTGGTGGGTCGCGTGATAAATATGCTTGGCGAACCGATTGACGGGAAAGGCCCCATCGCCGGAGAGCTTTTTGAAATGCCATTGGAACGTAAAGCGCCGGGCGTAATTTTCCGCGAGCCGGTGAAAGAGCCTTTGCAAACGGGCATTAAAGCTATTGATGCGATGATTCCTATCGGACGCGGACAACGTGAGCTGATCATCGGTGACCGCCAGGTGGGTAAGACGGCTATTGCCATAGACACTATTATTAATCAAAAAGAATTTTATGATGCCGGCAAGCCCGTGTACTGTATTTATGTGGCCACCGGCCAGAAAGCATCCACGATTGCCCAGGTGATGAAAACACTGGAACATCATGGAGCGCTGGTTTATACCACGATTGTGGCTGCATCTGCTTCAGACCCGGCACCACAACAGTTCTACGCACCGTTTGCGGGTGCAGCATTAGGTGAATATTTCCGTGATACCGGTCGTCCTGCACTAATTATTTTTGATGATTTGTCCAAACAGGCAGTGGCTTATCGGGAAGTATCTTTACTGTTACGCCGTCCACCCGGA
>SCQV01000159.1 GCA_004299085.1 Chitinophagaceae bacterium
ACTTATGTCCAAAATCCAAGTTACCAACCCCGTGGTAGAAATTGACGGCGATGAAATGACACGCGTTATATGGAAAATGATTAAAGATCAGTTGATCCTTCCCTACTTAGATGTAAATATCCGCTATTTCGATCTGAGCATTCAGCATCGTGATTCGACAGATGATCAGGTGACAATAGATGCCGCCCATGCCATCAGAGAATGTGGCGTAGGTATTAAATGCGCTACCATTACGCCGGATGAGGCACGTGTAAAAGAATTCAATTTAAAACAAATGTGGAAATCGCCGAATGGCACCATTCGTAATATTCTGGATGGTACTGTTTTCCGGGAGCCAATTGTGATTGAAAATATTCCGCGTCTGGTTCCTAACTGGACTGCGCCCATTTGCATCGGGCGACATGCCTTTGGCGACCAGTATAAAGCTACGGATTTTGTTGTAAGAGGGAAAGGAAAACTAAAGATATCGTTCTTTCCGGAAGAGGGCGGTGAAGCGCAGGAATTTGAAGTATATGATTTCAAAGGAGATGGCGTGGCATTGGCCATGTATAATACGGAAGCCTCTATCCGCGGCTTTGCGCATGCCTGCTTTAATATGGCTTTGCAGAAAAAATGGCCACTGTATTTTTCAACTAAGAACACTATTTTGAAGAAATATGATGGTTTTTTTAAGGATATTTTTCAGGAAATTTATGATACTGAATTTAAAGACAGGTTTCAACAAAACGGGTTAACTTATGAGCATCGCCTGATTGATGACATGGTAGCCAGTGCGCTGAAATGGCATGGTAATTTTGTCTGGGCCTGCAAGAATTATGACGGCGATGTGCAAAGTGATACGGTGGCTCAGGGCTTCGGCTCATTAGGCCTGATGACCTCCACGCTGATTACACCAGACGGAAGGATTATGGAAGCTGAAGCAGCGCACGGTACGGTTACGCGCCATTTTCGCCAGCATGAGCAAGGTAAGCCCACCAGCACAAACCCCATTGCCTCCATTTATGCATGGACCCGGGGATTGGCTTTCCGGGGAAAATTAGACAATAACAGGGAACTCATCCATTTCTGTGAGACACTGGAAAAGGTATGTGTGGAAACGGTGGAGAGCGGTAAAATGACTAAAGATCTCGCGGTTTGTATCCACGGCAACAAGGTGGAACACGGCACACATTATCTATATACGGAAGAATTTCTGGATGCTCTTCAGGATGATCTGAAGCAGAAGTTAAGCGCATGACATCGGGATGGCAGAAATATTTATTTTATAATAATATAAAAAGTATTACCTTTGCGCATTATTTAAAAACTGATCATAGTTGAGACGAGTTTCCCGGCTTCACTTTCTGCAGTCAATCCTTGGCGCATTGATTTTTCGAAATGGTTGTGAAATTCTACTCGTTAGGTTAGGTAAAACGACCATTTAAGAAAGATATAATGACTTCATTTGAGACCTTAGGGTTGAGTAATCCTCTATTAAAAGCTATAGATGACATGGGCTTTGAAGAGCCCACACCTGTGCAATCGAAAGTAATTCCCGCTTTATTGGAACAAGGAACCGATTTAGTAGCATTGTCGCAAACCGGTACCGGCAAAACTGCCGCTTTCGGACTGCCACTGCTTTCCCTTCTTGATTTTAATTCCAGAGATACCCAGGCGCTGATTCTTTGCCCGACGCGTGAATTGTGCATGCAGATAGCGCGTGATTTGAAAAGCTTTTCCGAATATATACCCGAAGTTAATATAGCTGCCATTTATGGCGGTGCCAATATACGCGACCAAATCCTTGAAATCCAGAAAGGAGCGCAGATTATTGTGGGTACTCCCGGGAGAATGATTGATATGATTCAGCGGAAAAAGGTAAAGCTTCATCCGGTGAAATATGTGGTGCTTGATGAAGCGGATGAAATGCTGAATATGGGTTTTAAAGAAGATTTGGATACCATTTTATCAGAGACTCCGGATGAGAAAAATACATGGCTTTTTTCGGCTACTATGCCGGACGAAGTACTGCGCATTTCTAAAAATTATATGGATCACCCGGTTGAAATAACCGTGGGTTCCAGAAATTCTGGAAATGAAAATATTGAGCATATTTATTATGGTGTTCGTAATCATGAGAAATATGCTGCATTGAAAAGGATCGCAGATTATCATCAGGATATTTATGCGATTGTCTTTTGCCGCACTAAAATAGAAACGCAACAGGTGGCCGATCGTTTAATTAAAGACGGATACAGTGCCGATGCTTTGCACGGCGATCTGTCGCAGGCGCAGAGAGACCATGTGATGAAACGTTTCCGAAATAAAATGGTACAGATGCTGGTAGCAACTGATGTGGCTGCCCGTGGTATTGATGTGAATGATGTGACGCATGTGATTAATTACAATCTTCCTGATGAGCTGGAAAATTATACCCACAGAAGCGGACGCACGGCACGTGCAGGCAAGAAAGGTATTTCCATTGCATTGGCAGGCCCTCAGGACGTGGGAAAAATCAGAACCATTGAGCGCATCCTCAAGAGAAAATTTGAACGTGGAAAATTGCCTTCCATTAAAGAAGTGCATGAAAAACAACTGTTACATATTGTAAAGAATGTGAAGGAGATTTCCATTGACGAAGGAAGAATGACGACTATTTTGCCTGAGATACTTCAGCAATTGCAAGATTTGGATCGTGAGGAATTAGTCAGTCATTTTATGTCGCTTGAATTGAGCCGCTTACCGGCGATAAAGCCTTGCAGCATTGACGACCCGTTAAGCGCGTTTAACACAGAAGATGAAACGGACAGAGTGAAGTTGTATATTAATCTGGGTAAGTATGATAATTTAGATAAACGTGAACTGCTTTTATTCATTACTAAATTAACCGGAGTGGCTGGAAATGATATAGTGGTTTCAGAGGTTAAGAATAGTTTCTCTTTTATAAAAGTAAAGCAGGAAAAATTAAATGCGATCATGGCGGGCCTTAAAAACCGGTCCTTCGGAAAACGGCCGGTACGGGTTGAGATTCGAAGCAATGATGCGGCTGATTTTTCTGCCTTGCATGAAAGGAAATATGATTCAAAGTATGATTCTCCGGCCCGGCGTGATGGCAAGATGGGCAAAAGAGATGGTCATACTTCATTTAAGCGGAGATCGAGACAACAATCATCTTATTCAAATAAGTAAACAATTTTCATTTATTCAATATCAATTTTCATTAATTAAAAAGTACAGACATGAACATTTTTGTAGGTAATCTGAACTATGAATTCAGAGACAATGACCTGGAACAATTATTTGCCCCCTTTGGAGAGATAAACTCCGTGAAGGTAATTACAGACAAGTTTACCGGTAGGAGCAAAGGCTTTGGCTTTGTAGAAATGCCCAAGGACGATCAGGCTTCTAAAGCTATTGACAGCTTGGACGGCAAGGAAATTCGCGGAAGAAATATCAAAGTGAATAAGGCTTTGCCTCCCAAGAAAAAAGAAAACAACAGCCGCTGGTAAGCGCTTTTAACAATCATAAAGGTTTGTATAAGGCTTTTAAGATTTGCAGGCAACACGCTAATGATGTTGCCTGTAAATCTTTTTCTGTTTATACAGGAATTATTAGTTTAGCGGCCTTACCCACATATTCCGGAAACTTACCAGATGGTGGTGATCCTGCAGCTTAATGGGAGAGGGCCCATGTTCAGTGTAATAAGGATGACCAATATACAATGTAAAGCCTCTTAAAATGGAATGATCCTGAATTAATATGCCATTTTGGAAAGCCGTACAGGTTGCGGGGCTTTTCAGGCTCCCATCCGCATTGAAACGAGGTGCATGCCATATTACATCATACGATTGCCATTGATCCGGTGGGCGACAGGCATTTACCAGTGGAGGATATTGCTTGTACAAGCTTCCGCATTGACCGTTCACATAAGTTGACATGCTATATGAATCCAGGATTTGGAGTTCATATCCTGCATCACCAGTGCCCTCTGAAGCCAAGAACAATCCGCTGTTTCCGTAGTCCTGGCCTTTATGATTCGCCGTATCTTCTATGGGTTCCCGGAATTCAAGATGCAATTGATAATCTTCAAATTTCTGTTTGGTCTCAATGTTTCCTGTGCCTGGCTTAACCGTAAAAATTCCGTCACTTACAGTCCAATCGGCAGGTTTCGTCGTATCATTGGCGCTTACCCAATTGTTGAGATTTTTCCCGTCAAACAAAACGGTGGCACCAGCCGGAGGCGGCATGCTGTCAAAGGTCGAAGGTGTTACTACCGGAGGTACCGGCGAATAGTATTCCGTTTGTTCCGGTTTCATAGAAGCATTTCCGGCAGGTACACCCATTTGAAAATGCATGGTGTCTGCCGGTGAAAATTGTTGTGCGGCAGATGAAGATGTTTTAGTCTGGCTCTGACAGCCTGCTGCGGCGATCATGGCGACCATACAGCAGCATGTTATTTTGTTCATGAAAGATTAAATTTTTTGATGAGTATTAGAAGCGATAAAGATAAACACTACTTTTTTTATTTGCAATATGCTTTTATTGGCGATATGCATTATCAATTAATTAACCGGCTATTTTAATTCACCATTGTTTTGAGCATTTCAGTATCGGGTTTTGATTCATCAGTAAGGGCTACCTTTCCACGATTGCTGCGTACCATTCTCGAAAACAGCGATAATTTCCTGTCAAATAAAAAGCGGAAAAAAAGTTTCGTCCATGATTTATAACAAAACAGGCTATCGTAAAAGTCTGGCGCATCCTGTTTTAATTCCGGTAATTTATTCCATGGAATGGAAGGAAAATCGTGATGCTCATTATGATAACCGACATTGAATGCCACTTTATTGAATATTCCATAATAGCTGTAAGTTTCCTGGTGTTCATCTAATACCAGATAATGCTCCTGAATCCATCTGGCGCCCAATGGATGCAGTCCTACGGAAAAGAAAAAGCTGAGCAGGAGGTAGAAGAATGCCTTCGGCCCGAAAACCATCCAGATGCCCACATTAAATGCGATTTGTATAGCCCAGTTGAGGATAACCCATTTGTCCACAGGTTTAATTTCCTTTAATCTGAAAGTCCGGATTGCCTGAAAAACAGGATACATGAGGAACCAGCATGCTTTTCCCCAAAATGAATTATTGATTAGCCTGGCTTCCCAAAAATTGGGCAGGTCTGCGTCTAAATCATGATTTCCCTGAAAGGAATGATGCTTCAAATGATAACGTTGGAAAGAAACTGAACTCGGGAATATTTGCGGAATATTAGCTAAGATGCCTGACAGTGTATTCAGTGAGCGTCTCTTGAATATCAGGTTATGAGCACATTCGTGTATCATTACAAATAATGCGTGGTTAGCAAAAGCGCCTATAATATAAGCAACGATCAACATCAGCCACCAGGGTTTGTCTCGTAATAAATATGCGATGAGAATTTGAAATGAAACTATGCCAAAGATTACCCAGAAAGTTGTCGGATTTTTTCCTATCAACTTTCGGACTTCAGGATGTTCTTTCAGAATCATTTTGGTGCGGATGCGATGCGGCTCAGGCCCTGTACTGTGATGAAAATCTGTAGGTTGTTGCATTTATTCTATTCTGGATTTTAAAAATTGCAAAGTATAGGCATAAGCGCTTTTGGTATCTGCCTCATTGTGATGCGGATTGCTGGGGTTTGCAAAAGCATGCGTGGCATCATAGCGGTGAACGATCAATGTTTTACCGGCTTTTTTCATATCCGCCACAAATTCATCCACCACTTGCGGAGTTATCCATCCGTCTTCATTGGCAAAGATTCCAAGTACCTTACAATGTAACGTTTTTAATACGTCCATATTCTTTTCGGGTAATCCGTAATACATTACACAACCATCTGCACGGCTACCCGCCATCAGAGAGGCTTGTAATGACCATCCTCCGCCGAAGCACCAGCCTATCGTATAAATCTTCGCCTGCTTTCCTGCAAAGTTCAATGCGCCGTTGATGATTGCTCTGGCACGTGAATCCCTGACTTCTTGCATATATTGCCCGGCTGTTTCCGGATTGGAAGTTACCTTACCATCATACAGATCGGGAGCAATTATATTGATATTTCCACCCAGATCACGTTGCAGTTGATCACACATTCCCTTGATATAATCATTAAGCCCCCAATATTCCTGAAATACCAATAAATAATTTTCAGAGGGTTTCAATGATTTCACAAAATAGCCGTCACCTGTTCTTCCATCGGGAGTTTTAAAATGGATCATTTTCCCTTTGGGATCTGCCAACACAAAAGGCAAGGGAGCAGTATGCGCTTTGATAAATTGTACGTTGGAGGCAAATAACGCAAATCTTTGGGTAGGGCTGCAACAACTCATGGAAGTCTGAGCATTAGAAAGTGTGCAATAAAACAAGGCGGCCATTAAAAGAAACGATGATTTCATGGCTATAATTTGACATTAAAGGTAAGTAAATTAATCTTGTGTGCTGATTTTTTTATGTAGCCGGAATGCCGTATTATTTTGTTTATCCTACCTTTGGGCATTATTCATCATCAGTTATGGGGGAACAACCTTTTTCGCTTTCTTTTAATAATACTGAAACCGCTTTCGCTTATCTGTCCGACAAAGAACTAAAAAAAGTACATTTTATTTTTTCCATGATGCATTATGGCTGGCTGGTGAAAGCCGGCTCTGCGATTGCTCCTTGGGCTTTGAGAATAGGATTGCCGGTAACAAATATTATCCGGCGTACCCTATTTAAACAATTTTGCGGCGGTGAAGATTTACAGGAAGCTGCACAAACTGCTCAACAGTTAGCAAAGTTTAAAGTGGGTGTGATCCTTGATTATGGAGTGGAAGCAGCAGATGGAGAGGAAAATTATGATCAGGCTGTCATTGAATTTAAAAAGGCTATTGAGTATGCAGCGCAACAAGCTAATATCCCGTTTATCAGCCTGAAAGTTACGGGCTTTTCCCGCTTTGCTTTATTGGAAAAGATACATGCTCATGAAATTTTATTTGGTGAAGAACAGCAGGAATTTGAAAGGGTGCGCCAGCGTATCTATCATATTTGCAAACGTGCTTATGAAAAGAATATTGGGGTTTTAATAGATGCGGAAGAAAGTTGGATACAGCAGCCGGTAGATGATTTGGCAGATGAAATGATGGCTGCTTTTAATAAAGAAAAAGGAGTTATTTATAATACATTTCAACTTTACCGGCATGACCGTTTGGATTTTCTAAAACGATCATTCAATAAATCGAGTGACAATAACTATATACTTGGTGCAAAGATAGTGCGGGGCGCTTATATGGAAAAAGAACGCAAACGCGCGGAGGAAATGAATTATCCTTCACCTATTCAGAAAGATAAAAATGCCACAGATAAAGATTATAACGAAGCGGTCAGCTTTTGCCTGGACCATACGGAAGACGTAGCTGTTTTTATCGGAACGCATAATGAAGAGAGCAGCATGCTGGGCGCCCGGTTGCTGCATGATAAGGGCATTCCCCATAATCATCCGCATATCCATTTTGCCCAATTGTATGGAATGAGCGATAACATTACTTTTAATCTGGCACAGGCAGGCTATCCTGCATCCAAATATCTTCCCTATGGGCCCGTAAAAGACGTGATGCCATATCTGATACGTCGCGCTCAGGAAAACTCTTCCATCTCCGGCCAAATCGGAAGGGAATTATCTCTTGTGAATGAAGAGCTAAAAAGGAGAAAATTAAGGTGATTTTTATGGAAAGGTTTTTGCAGTAACTTGCGGCATTATGAAAAAGTACCTCTTTTTAGTCATCACGCTGTTTTGTGCCGTCACTTTTTCCGATGCACAAAGTAGGCAAGATACGCTGGTGGTTGTTCCCGGCAAACAGGGGATGTATTTTTACCAAGTAGTGACTAAGGAGGAAACACTTTATTCCCTGTCCAGAAAATACCATATAGAACCCAAAGAACTGGCAGATTTCAATCACCTGACCTTAAAAAGCCAGTTGCAACTTTTCCAGCTTGTTAAAATACCTTTAAATAAAGAGAACTTTGACCAGACTTCTGCAACGAATATCGCGGATGCCATTCCTTTATATCATAGGGTGCTGAAAGGAGAAACATTGTATCATATCAGTCAGTTACATGATAAAGTTTCCGATGCCTTATTGCAGAAATGGAATGGGTTGACTGGAAATGAAGTAAAGACCGGACAATATTTGATTGTCGGCTGGCTGAAAACGGGTGAAACCAATGCAAGAGTAGTATCAAACAAGGTGGCCGCCCATCCTGCACAATCATCATCAGAAGTACAGCCTGACGCTACTGCCGGCGTATCCGGAAAAGCTCCATCTCAGCAAGAGAAAATGAAGGATAATCATGCAAACGCTTTAGCTAATTCTAATATCAGTAATCATAGTGGAAATAGCAGCGATTCCGGCAATGGCAGTAATATTAACAATCATAGCCATTCCAACAATGCCTTCCTTAGCGAAGTCATAGCTTCTGAAAATGCAAGCCGGAATATTCACACTTCTTCCGCTCCTGTAGATGAGGATAATAACGCATTTGCGGTTAACTTACATAAAACTAATGCAGCAGATATTAAAGATATGCCGAAGGTGCAAAAGCCGAAGAAAGAGATAAAGCCTGTGCCGGAGAAAAAAGAATCTGCGAAGAAAGAGCCGATTAAAAAAGAAAAAATAACCTTGCAACCGGAGAAGGCGGAAAAGCCGGATAGCTTTGACCTCATGCTGACCAGGGTAACTCAGGTATCTAAAAATAATGCCACGCCAAGGCCGGCGCCTTCTGTCATTCCTCAAGCCAGTGAACAGAATCCTGATAAGCCGGCTCCACCACCCACGACGCAGATTGATGAGGCGGCAGAAACAGTACCGGCTTCTTCTGTAGCCAGCGAATTTGGACAACAATATGAACAACAAACCAGCAATGGCGCTCATGTTGATATTCGCAAAGGGGCTGCCGGATGGTTTAAAAGTAATGTAAAGCCCGGTTCAGGCAGGTATTATGCATTATGTAATGATCTACCGAGAGGAACCATTGTTAAGGTGGTTAATCCGCTCAATAAGAAATCCATTTTAGTAAAAATATTGGATGTTATTCCCAAAGGCGCAGAAAATTATAATCTGATAATCAAAATCAGCGATGCGGCTATGGAGGATTTAGGTATTACACAATCCAGGTTCTGGTGTGAAATACAGTATCCGAAGCAGTGAGCTATATTGTTCGATTGTTACGGGGTAGTTTCAGAGTTGTTTCAGGATTGTTTCAGGATTGATTGTTTCAGGATAGTTACAGGGTTGCTTCAGGATTGTTTCAGAGTTGTTTCAGGGTTGTTACAGGTATGGTTTGATCTTTTGGACTTGAAACTTGGAACTTGGAACCATCGCCTGAGGCGAGGCAAGCTTGGGACCTGGAACTATTTTATCGTAAAATCCTTTTCTCTGAACCCTCTTAAAAATTCTTCTATTCCCATTCGCTTTTTACCTTCTAATTGTATATCAGTTATGTAAAGCCATCCATTGCTGCATGCGATCCGGAAATAAGTTTTATGATCTGTTTCCGCAATTCCTGGTGAAGGTATTGGCTGAGTATTATCTTTTCTGCTCATCAATATCTTTAATTGCTTTCCATTCAGGATTGTCCATGCGGCGGGGTAGGGGCTCAGTCCGCGAATAAGATCATAAACCTGATCAATATTTTTATTCCAGTTTATCCGGCAATCTTCTTTGAAAATTTTAGGAGCAGATTTAATGACAGGTACTCCCGATTGTGGCAGTAATTTATAATCATTATTTGCAATACGCTGTACTGTTTTCAGGATTAATTGAGCACCTGTCTGCATTAATTTATCGTGTAACTCACCTGCAGTTTCATTGTCTTCAATGACCACTCTCTTTTGATCAATAATGTTGCCGGTATCTATTTCATGCTGCAGCTTAAAAGTGGTAACGCCGGTTTCTTTTTCACCATTGATGATGGCCCAGTTGATGGGAGCAGCGCCCCGGTAATCCGGCAGCAGAGAAGCATGCAAATTAATAGTCCCCAATGGCGGCATATCCCATACTATTTCCGGCAACATCCTGAAAGCGACTACCACCTGTAAATCTGCTTTTAATTCTTTGATTTGATTAATAAATTCCGGGTCTTTTAGTTTTTCCGGTTGTAGCACTTTCAAACCATTTTCGACGACATATTTTTTTACCGCACTTTCATGCGTTTTAAGCCCACGTCCGGCGGGCTTGTCAGGAGAGGTAACTACTCCAACAATCTCAAAATTATTCTGGTGTAAAACGTCTAAAGAAGCTACCGCAAAATCCGGAGTTCCTAAAAAGATAATACGGAGATTTTTAGTCATTGCTTGACGGCTTAATTGTTTAATTGTCTTATTGTTTAATTGTCTTATTGTTTTAGGGTTGTTTCAGGGTGGTTTCAGGATAGTTTCAGAATTGTTTCAGGGTTGTTTCAAAGTTTTTGGAAACATGGAACATGGAACTTGAAAACATCGCCTGAGGCGAGGCAGGCTTGAAATATGGAACTTGAAACGGCTAAAACTATTGTTTCGTAAAATCCGGATACAACAAATATTTCTTCCTGATTTTTTCAAACTTTCTTAATCCAGGTTCCCAACTTTTTCTGATTCTTTTCTCATTCCAGCCGTCTCTAATCTCCTGTTGAAGTTTGTCTGTTCCCGCCAGCGTATTAAAATAACGGGTAAAGAATTTATCCTTATCGGGGAAAAGCTTATAGGCTTCCATCACCCATTTCAACTGCAAACGGTTATCTACTTTTTCCAAAGCTTCTTTAGTATTGGTGGCTACGAGAAAACCATAACAAACCTGTCCTTCCAGTTTGGGATCAGTGGCGCCCGGTTCAGGTTGAGGTGTAAAAGAATATAAGCTATCGGGAAAATCGGGATGGCCGAAAAGCTGGAATGGATATTTTGTACCGCGACCCACACTGCATGCGGTGCCTTCGAAAAAACAAAGCGAAGGATATAAATATACGGAAGCCATGTCATGGAGATTGGGTGATGGTTTGGCAGGTAATTGATATAAGCTGTCGTGGGTGTAATGCAAACATGTTATTACCGTCAAATCCGGTTTTATATTTGGATTGCTCAGCCAATGTTGTCCGATCAACATTTTGGCATATTCTCCGATTGTCATGCCATAAACAATGGGAATGGGTTGCATGCCGACACCTGATTTGAATTTTTTCTCCAACACGGGTCCGTCCACATAAAATCCGTTAGGATCGGGCCGGTCAAGAATAATGAATGGCTTATGATTTTCGGCGGCGGCCTCCATAAAACGCTGCATAGTGCTTATATAAGTGTAAAAACGGACTCCCACATCCTGAATATCATATAGCATCACATCCACATTTTTTAATTCGTCCGGTGTGGGCTTATCATGTTTTCCATAAAGTGAAATGACAGGGATGCCTGTTTTAGGATCAATGTTGTTTCCAACGGTAGCGCCTGCATTGGCGGTACCCCGAAAGCCGTGTTCCGGGCCGAATATTTCCACAATATGGACCCCTCTTTTCAATAAAGTATCCACGACGTGTACTCCATTAACAAGGGCCGTCTGGTTAGTGAGTATGGCTACCCGTTTCCCTTTCAACAGGGGCAGGTAGTCGTTCGTACGCGCTGCACCAACCAGGATGCTGTTATTTCCTTTGGAAAAGCGCTGGTTGTCCTGGCCGTATCCCCAGAAAGAAATGCTCATCAACAGGGCGAAGGTTATTAAATGCTTGAAATTCATGTTATCTGAAAATTTTTGAACGGGGAGTAAAGATATTTAATTATTGGAGGATTCCGCAGGCTTGGCTTTTTTATCTTGTTGTCGGCGTCAGGTTTAATGGTAACTCAAAAAGAATCAATTTATTGGAATGGGTATTTTTTGAAGAAACAGCATAAATTTGGGCGTTGACATTGAATTTTGAGTCCATTCCGAAAAGTAAGTTTCTCCATTTTTGCCACTAAGACACCAAGGCGCTAAGTTTTGTAATTGCTTGTGACGCAGTTAATTATGCTTATTGAACTCTTCGTGACTTTGTGCTTTTGCCAAAAAGCTCCTTCGGAGTGGCATTTTATACCTTTTCATAGCGGGCTCAATTTTCAAATATTCAAATAGAAAGAGGCGCACAAGTAACCCTTATTTTAAATGGTCTTTTTTGAGGTATTTTCCGTGCTTAATTCATACATTGAGTGCGCTTTAACCATGCTTTATCCATGCTCTATCCATACTTCATCTATGAAGTATCTATTCTATACCTGCCATTTGTGCCGGGATGGTCTTCATTCAAAAGACACTCTTTTCTACAACTCATTGATAACCATAAAATTATATTCATAACTTAATTTAGATCATTTAAATCCCACCTTTATACGCTGACTTTTTGAGGGGATGCTGTCTTTTTAGCCTAACTATAATAGAATCAGTAACTTAATCATCGAACCCTGTTAGTTTAATTTTTCAAAAAGAAAAGGAAACAGATAGTTCCCGGTTGTAAGGGATATTTTTTCACTTCCAACTGTCCTGAGAAGAGAGGATGGGTTTGGTTTGGCAGCAGGGGCTGATGGTAATGGTTCTTCCGGAGTTCTTTAAAGGGTCCGACAAAAAAACCTATAAGGTTCTTAGAACCTTATAGGTTTTTTTGTCGGGACTATTTATCTTTATTTCGCTTTGCTGTCTGCTCCGGCTAACTTTTTCTTTAGTTCGTTATATTTATCCATATTATTTTGCCGAGCGTACACTCCTTCCAAACCGGCTATGGCATTTTTATACGCCACCATTTCGTTAGGATCCAAGCTGCTTTTGGCATCTAATATCTGAAATGCTTTTTCTAAGTAAGGTGTTGCCTGGTTCAGGATGGTATCCTGTTGTTTAGAGAGTACAGTTTGCTTTGCCTGATCGGCGGCGGAAGATCCTAACTGTCCCAATTGTTTCCCTATCTGAGCGGCAGCATTGTAATACATCAGTCCCAGGTTAAAGTTGGCGGCATAGCCGTCCGGTTTCAGGGAGATTGCTTTCTTATAAGTGTCAACTGCATTATTAAATAATTCATCATGATTAGCAGGCACTTCAGCTAATTGTCCGCTATCATTTTTGGGGTTGGCCATATTATCATAAGTGATGGCCAGGTTTAATAAAGCGTTATAATCATTGGGGTCTTTTTTAACCTCTTCCTGAAGCTTTTGAACCAGCTTGTTCATGTCATGCTTCTCATTATAATAGCTGATTTCTTCATCCGGGAAATCTTTATCATTGGGAAATAAAGCTTTGGCTTCATCCAGCACCGCTAAATATTTTTGATCATCTTTATCGCGGTACTGGCTTAATAAAACCTTGTAAATGAATGATTGTCCGGTATATTTAATGTCTGCCAACTGCTGATAATAGTAAGCGGCGGTATCTTTTTCTCCCATATTAAAGGCGGAATTGCCGATGTTGAGAATAGCCATGGTGTCTAATTTGCTTCCCATGCCGAGGCCCAATCCAAAGAGAAAATCATTTACCTTTTTTACGTTTTTAAAATCCTCAAAGGCTCCTTTATAATCCTTATCATTAAACGCGTTGGCGGCGGCCTGCCAATAGGTAACATACATATTGCTGATAGGTCTATAGCTGGTCAGTAACATTTCCGGATATTTAGGGTCTATTTGCAGGCATTTGGAATAAGCAGCATAGGCTGTATCCAGATATAAAAGCCCGGCAGGCTGAGCGCTATCTTTTTTAGCAAGGGCATCATATACCTGGCCTTTTATATACCAGGTTTCAGCCTTACCACCAGTCTTAGAATCAAGGGTGGCTTCATTTATCAAGTCCTTTGCCTGGTCTATCTTACCGTCCTTGAGGTAATCTTTGGCATGGTTTACATTTTTAGTTTGCGCCTGGGAAAAGGAGAAGGCAGCGGATGTCACAAGAAGTGAAATAAGAATTGTTTTCAGTTGCATTTTTCTTTTTATTTTTCAGTAAATATAAAATTTTCAGTTATTCCTGCAAAGGGGAATTTTCACTGCTTTCCTCACCTTCGGATTCACTGTGATTATCTTCTTCTTTAATGCGGGCTATGGCAGCTATATCGTCTTCTTCATCCATCCTGATCAACCGCACGCCCTGAGTGGCTCTCCCGGCTTCACGAACGTCCGCTACCGCCATGCGAATGATGATACCTGATTTACATATTATCATCAGGTCATCTGCTTCTTCCACATCCAGCATGGCAATGAGACTTCCTGTTTTTTCTGTAATATTAATGGTCTTTACACCTTTACCGCCGCGATGGGTGATGCGGTAATCTCCCACATCTGTTCGCTTGCCAAACCCTTTTTCCGAAACCACCAAAACTGTTTTTCCGTCTATACCTTCTCCCTTTTCTACACAAATCATACCAACCACTTCATCATTCTCTGCATCCACTTCTATGCCGCGTACCCCAATGGCGCCTCTTCCTGTGGGCCGGACGGCTTCCTCAGGAAAACGAATAGCTCTGCCGGATTTTATAGCCATCATGACAAAGCAGTTCCCATCTGTGAGACGAGCTTCCAATAATTGATCACCTTCATTGATGGTAATAGCATTGACGCCGTTTTGTCTCGGACGTGAAAATTCTTCAAGTGAAGTTTTCTTGATGATGCCTTTTTTAGTGGCTAAAAGGATGAAGTGGTTATTAATGAAATCTTTATCATTGAGATCGCGCACATCAATAATAGCACGGATATTATCATCAGCGGGAAGGTTCACCATATTCTGAATGGCGCGTCCTTTGCCTTGCTTTTCGCCGTCAGGAATTTCATAAGCTTTTATCCAGTAGCATCTCCCTTTATCTGTAAAAAATAACAGGTTATGATGCGTGGATGAGATAAACAGATGCTCTATGAAATCCTCGTCTCTGGTACGTCCTCCGATGGCTCCGCGTCCACCGCGCTTTTGCTGGCGATAATCCTCTGCAGAAGTGCGTTTGATATAACCCAAATGTGAAATGGTAATGACGATATCTTCTTTGGCAATCATATCTTCTATGCTCATCTCATCTGCCAGATATTGAATCTCCGTTCTGCGCTCATCACCGAATTTTTTCTTTATTTCCAGCAATTCATCTTTGATGATCTGCATGCGTATTCCTTCATTGGCAAGAATTTCTTTCAAATGCTCAATCAGTTTGGATACTTCCACAAATTCGTCTCTTATCTTGTCGCGTTCCATGCCTGTAAGCCGTTGCAGGCGCAACTCCAGAATAGCTTTCGACTGGATTTCGGACAATCCGAAAGTGGCCATTAATCCGGTTTTAGCTTCATCAGGTGTCTTGGAGTTCCGTATCAGGGTGATCACTTCATCTAAATGATCCAAAGCCGTTAAGAAACCTTCTAAAATATGAGCGCGTTTTTCTGCTTCTCTAAGCTCATATTTCGTGCGGCGTACTATTACTTCATGGCGGAATTCGATAAATTCAACAATGAGTTGCTTCAGATTCAGTGTGAGCGGCCTTCCTTTCACTAAGGCCACATTATTAATACCAAAAGAAGTCTGCAGCTCGCTGTATTTATATAATTGATTGATGATGACCTGCGCCATAGCATCCCTTCGTAATTCAATGGTGATGCGTGTTCCGTCTTTATTGGATTCATTGGCCACATGGGTGACGCCGTCAATAATTTTATTATTGACTAATTGCCCGATTTTTTCTGCCAACGCGTCGCGGCTGACCTGGTAAGGCACTTCGGTAATAATGATTTTATCTTTCCCGTTGTTGGAGGTTTCCACTTCCACTCTGCCTCTCAACACCACTCTGCCGCGGCCGGTGTGCATGGCCTGCTTTACGCCTTCCATGCCATAAATGATACCATGTGTCGGGAAATCAGGCGCCTTCACAAATTTCATCAGTTCATCAATGGTAATATCCCGTTTATCAATATAGGCAATGCACCCGTCTATGACTTCCGATAAATTATGCGGCACCATATTGGTTGCCATTCCGACTGCAATGCCGGACGAACCGTTGACAAGCAATTGGGGAACACGAGTGGGCAATACGGTGGGTTCCTGAAGGGAATCGTCGAAGTTGTTCTGGAAATCAACCGTATCCTTATCAATATCCACCAGCATATTTTCCGCCAGGTCCTGAAGACGCGCTTCCGTGTATCGCATGGCTGCGGGCCCGTCACCGTCCTGGGCGCCGAAATTACCCTGTCCGTCCACCAGCATATAGCGCATGCTCCAGGGCTGTGCCATGCGCACCATGGCATCATATACCGCCTTATCGCCGTGCGGGTGATATTTACCCAGCACTTCACCGACTATACGGGCAGATTTTTTAGTGGGTTTGCTATGGGTAAGCCCTATTTCCTGCATAGCAAAAAGCACCCTGCGATGAACGGGCTTTAACCCATCCCGCACATCGGGGAGGGCGCGGCCTACAATCACTGACATGGAATAGTCAATGTAAGCCGTCTTCATTTCTTCTTCAATGTTGATCTGGATAATTCTACCTTCCTGCTGCAGGCTGTCGTCCTGATTTTCCGCCATAATAGATATTGCTGATGTATTTAAATGAGTAAATTACAAAACCGGACAAAGATACGGATTTAAGGGGCATTTTCAAGGGAAGAGATGAAGGGGGTGCATACCAAAATGTCGCCGGTTGGCGGGGACGCCAACCAAAGCGGTTGCTGTGGGCGGTGTCCTCCGAAGGAGTTCTTTGAACCCACCACCCCAGGAAGACAAACAATGCGACATTCTGGTATGCACCCATGAAGGGGTTTATAAATGTTTTTTTGCTGATATAAGAAAATTGAAGATTTAAATTGCAGAAGCTAAATGTTGACTTGGCTCCTGGACGGCTTTGACATTGGGAAGAAACTGTCAATAAAGGAATCAATGCTCCAATCCATGAAGGCATTAAATGGCTTATAATTAGGGCATCTCTCAAAGCCTTGTTTTTAGTCTTTTTTAACCACGAATAGCACGGATTTTCACGAATCTATAGGTGGTTTTTCGAGATGCCATAAAAAAATTTCAAAAAAAATTTGGTAGTTAAAAAAAGGTTACTATGTTTGCATTGTTAATATAAGGTTAATATATTGGCATTATGCAATATTTTAAACCGTATCCCATAACCTAATTACCACCCTTGAGCATGAAAAAGTGCTTAGCTCTCTTGATTTTCTTTTGCAGTGTCTTTTGCGGCGCTATGGCTCAAAAAACAACCTCTTCTTTTGAACCGGATACGCTTCAAAACAGTACCGTTGCCCAAGACCAAGCAGACATTTTAAACCGGGCAATCAGTTTAACTGATTCTCTGCCCAATTTACAACAAATTCCCCTCCGTTATTTCAGTAAAACAACTGCAAAGGCTGACGATCTCAACCGCAGACTTACCCAAAAAACCGCCAAAGCCCTTCACCGGTTACAGAAACAGGAAGAAAAAATAAACAGCAAACTGTCAAAGATAGACTCAGTAGCCGCCCACAATTTATTTACGAGTTCAAGAGATTCACTGTCTCATCTTCAGGATTTGGTTAAAGGAAAAGTAACCGGTCTGGCTTCTAAAATACCCGCCCATCCGTACATCCCTTACCTGGACACGTTAAAAAACTCACTGGATTTTTTAAATAAATATAGTGGTAAACTCAGCCAGGTAAAAGAGATGCAGGAGAAGCTGCATAGCTCTCTGAACAGCGTGCAACAGTTGGAAGGGAAACTAAACCAGTTGCAGGATGCCCAGGCATATATCCAACAACGAAAGCAACTGCTGGAGGAAACGCTCAGGGGGTATGATGGTGTGTTTAAAAAGAACTTGGGGAAGATTGACAAGGATCTTTATTACTATAAAGCGCAGATGCAGAACTATAAAGAACTATGGGAACATCCAGATAAAATTGAAACTAAAGCTTTGGAAGCACTCCATAAAGTCCCTGCCTTTAACGGCTTCATGAAGGAGCATTCAGCCTTAGCGTCTTTATTTAATGTGGCGGGATCACAGGCCGGCTCAATGCAGGAAAACCTTCAGGGACTGCAGACGAGAAGTATGATAGAGCAGGAAATTCAACAAAGATTACAGGAGGCCGGTGCAGGAGGCAGGGAGCAGGTACAGCAACAAATGCAGCAGGCACAGCAGCAATTACAGGAACTAAAAAATAAATTACCAGGCGGAGGTTCTATCGCTGACATGCCGAATTTTAAACCTAAGGAGCTTAAATCAAAAACATTATTTCAAAGATTGGAGTATGGCACAAATATTCAATTTGGGAAAGCCTCCGGATGGTATCCTACCACAAGCGATATAGCGGCACAGATAGGCTACAAGTTTTCGGAGAAGGGAAGCGCAGGGATAGGAACATCTTTTAAATTAGGGTGGGGGAACATTCATAAGATTCACTTCACAGCGAGAGGTTTAGGATTAAGATCATATCTGGATTATAAGTTGAAAGGGGCTTTTTATGTTAATGGAGGCTTTGAGATGAACTACAATACAACTATGCCCGACATACCGGCACTAAAGAACTGGAACGGATGGACAAGGAGTGCACTATTGGGAATAGAAAAAAAGTATAAGATATCAAACAAGGTAAATGGTAACATGATGTTGTTATTCAACTTTTTATATAGGGAGCAGGTACCTCCTACAAGAAGTCCATTGGTGTTCAGAGTTGGATATGGATTTTAGAAACAATGAAAATTGAATTGTAATGAAAAAAATCATTTGTTTATTAACTATCTTTTTATTTTTAGAACATCTATCAATGGCCCAAACGGCTACTGTTTTAAATATTTCGGATACCCGTTCTGCCACTACTACCCCTACTACTTATTGCAATAATCTAATGGCAAACTTTAAAATGGGGTCAGTCATGGGCTTACCAAGCATCTCAAATTTTTATGGGGTAATTGGGCTAAGGGCATGGAGTGATAATTCTGGAGGACCTGCCCATGAATTAGCATTCTCAAACGATAACAATATTTTTATTAGATCCGGGTATGATAGTGGCTGGGGACCATGGGGTGAATTAATTGTTGCTGATAATATAAATGGGGATATTTCAGTAAATAGTAATCAACAAATAGGTTATAGCCTTTATGACCGCTTTACAAATAGTGGAATTATTCAACCTCACTATGGTTTTCAATGGATCTACGATCCTTGGTCCACCGGTGGAAATTCTTTTTGGTTAAGCAGTTATGGCGGGATAAAATTATTTACGGGAGGCGCACCCCGGTTTGCGATTACCGGAACTGGCGATATAGGCATCGGCACCACCTCGCCTCAATCCAAACTTGCCGTTAACGGTACTATAACTGCCACTGAAGTAAAAGTTACCCAAACCGGCTGGCCGGATTTCGTGTTTGATTCCGCCTATAGGTTAGAACCCCTTTCCTCTGTTGAAAAGTACATTCAGAAGAACAATCATCTTCCAGATATTCCTTCGGCTAAGGAGATAGAAGGTAATGGATTGGATTTGGGAAGCATGGTGAAAAAGCAGATGCAGAAGATAGAGGAGTTGATGCTGTATCAGATCAATGCGAATAAGAGGATTAATGAGTTAGAAGATAGAGATGAAAAGTTGCGAAAGGAGATAACGGTTTTAAAAGAAGAAATAGCAAAATTAAAAAACAAGTAAGATGAAACGATATATCCTGCTTAGCGCATGCATAGTATTTTATTCTAATGCCCTTGGCCAGACGAATACGTTTCCTTCTTCGGGGAATGTAGGCATTGGAACATTAACCCCAGCCACTTTATTTGATGTAAAATACGGGATTGATGTAGGTGGAAGTAGTACTGGTTTTATTGCACCTTATTATATTGGTTATACAAATGATGTGGGAGCGGGGCAATCCCTGCAATATATTTTGTTATGCCCGTTAATTGTTTCCGGTTATGGTAACCCAAGCGCTGGTCTGAGCGGGACGCTTTCAGCATATCGTGGTGACCAGGGGAGTTATAATGTCAGTGCAGAATATCGGGTTCTTATTCAAGCAGCTTATTCTAATGATAATAATGTATCGGTGATTCCTGTATCACAAAGCTCGCCATTAATCAATATTTATTCGGTTATATACAATGGACAATTGTATGCTGCACTCAAAATATCTGAAATATCAGGGGCAAGTTACCGTGCAACATTCCTCGGGCATTGGTGGAATAATATCAATGGCACTAAACCACAACTTGTTGATGCTTCCGCAGTGAGTGCGGTAAGTGTTTATAAAAATTATGAATCGGTCTTAGGCGGAAATATCTATGCGAATATGAGCAGCAACGTAGGAATTGGTACCACCGATCCACAATCCAAGCTTGCTGTTAACGGAACCATTACCGCTAAAGAAGTAAAAGTGACCCAAACCGGCTGGCCGGATTTTGTATTTGATTCTGCTTATCAATTACCTGCACTTTCAAATATAGAAGCATTCATTAAAGCTAATCATCATCTTCCTGATATGCCCGCTGCTAAAGAAATAGAAAGCAACGGATTGAATTTGGGCAGCATGGGGAAGATGCAAATGCAGAAAATAGAGGAGCTAACATTGTATGTCATTAAGTTACAAAAAGAGGTAGAACAACTTAAAACTAAAATTGAACAAATTGGGCTAGATAAATTCTATGGAGATTCTGCTAAGCAATAAAAGTGTGTTATATGCTAAAGATAAAAATAAAGAACCTGATCTATCTGACTCCATTCTTACTGGTTTATGGATTTTCTTATGGGCAACAGACTCTCCGTCAAAATGGGAGTTATCCGGATTATTTTCAAGCTAAAGATCTCAATGTCATTAATGGATCAACGGCGCCTAATGGAGGAAACTCTACTTCCATGAGTGTATTTGGCATTGATCTCTTTACTGATTGGAGTGGTTATCCAACGTTGAATGCTCCTCTTGGAGTTGGATATGGTGTTGGTTTTACCATTGACAATTCATATAGTATCGGAAATAATACAGATGCTTTCGCCATGCAATTTGTCGGTTCAACCGATGAGAAAAGTTTATTTTACAGATTTAATGCCAGTGCTTACCAGGGAGGCTCCAATTCTTATAATGGATGGGGAAGCTGGTACAAAATATGGACATCAGGGAATGATGGCGCAGGTAGTGGATTAGATGCGGATTTAATAAGAGGTCAAGCACCTCAATGGACCACTGATGGAGCAACTATTTATAGCATTAATTCCGGTAATGTCCTCATTGGCAAAACTACTCAAACTAATTCTTCCTACAAATTAGAGGTGGAAGGGAATATCCGTGCGAACCAGGTAACAGTAAATGTCACAGGAGCAGATTATGTGTTTGATACTGCATATCAAATAATCTCTATTGATCAACTTCAGAAGTATATCCATACCTATCATCATCTTCCAGGAATTGCATCTGCAAAGCAGATGCAAACTGAAGGAGTTGATCTGGGGCAAAATCAAATGACTCTTTTACGGAAGATTGAAGAACTCACGCTATATGTTATTGCAGAGGATAAAAAGAACCGGCAATTACAAACAGAAATAGATGCTTTAAAAACAGAAATTGAATCATTAAAAAA
>SCQV01000160.1 GCA_004299085.1 Chitinophagaceae bacterium
ACAGCGGGTGATGCGCTGATGGCGAGAGCTGTGCTTGAAGTGATTGAAAAGTAAGTCAGGTATTTGGGGATCTCTGATTTGAAGATGTCTGATTTCTTGTCCGGTTTTTATAGAAAAGTGCAGAATAAGGCTCTTTATTGGCCCACAAAACGTCCGCCTCTGAAGGACGCATTATTGGTAATAGGTATAAATCAACATAGGTAAATATGTTCCGGAGGAACATTTCGCGACGAATTGGGGGTATTTAAATACCTCCTTCTATAAAAGTAATTGCCTCAAATCAGACCTCAGCAAATCAGACATCACAAAATGAACTTCCTATAAAAGTAATTGCCTCAAATCAGACCTCAGCAAATCAGACATCACAAAATGAACTTCCTATAAAAGTAATTGCCTCAAATCGGACCTCAGCAAATCAGACATCACAAAATGAACTTCCTGTAAAAGTAATTGCCTCAAATCAGACCTCAGCAAATCAGACCTCACAAAATGAACTTCCTATAAAAGTAATTGCCTCAAATCAGGCCTCAGCAAATCAGACATCACAAAATGAACTTCCTGTAAAAAGAAAAACCTCCCTGACAAATGCAGGGAGGTTTATTCTCACTAACCCATAAATATATAATTCAGGCAACAACCTGCTTTTTTGATAAAAGGAAATGCTGCACCAGGCTGTATGCCCCGAACAACAAACCACTATAAACCAAATCACCGATAACGGTATTTCCTAAAAATGGAATTCCTAAAACATACGTATTTATCAGCCCTTCAGCATTAAGAGTATAAGGGGCCACGCCGCCTGCAACAAGCCATACGCCGAAGTTTGAAACGATGAAGAACAATGCCGAAGCTCCTAATGAGGTAAACAGTACATTTTTTAACGTAATCTTCCTCAAGGCAAGCATACCTAATACCACTATGAAAGCAAAGGCGCCATAGTTAACCAGTTGACTCCATCCATAAAATCCTGAAGTAGATGTAAATAGCTGGAAGCACAGATCGGAGATAAATAATGCACCGATGGGCAAAATGAAGGCCCATGCTTTTTTTCCGATGGTAGCGCCTCCCAATAAGGCCATTGCGGCTATGGGAGAAAAATTATATGGATGTGGCAACAACCGACTGAACGCGGCAGCGAGAATCAGCGCTCCGGGTATTACCCACGATATTTTTTTAACGGTTTTCATTAGTGAAACATTCAAGTGAAGTACTGATGCAAATATAGGAGAAAAAACAGCTTCACCAAGAGGTATTTTTTTCACATTTCCTGCACCGGAACTGATGCTTTGTAAACCAATGAATTACTTATTGATGATATTTTATATGTTTCTCCAGGTAGAATATAGGCAGCTTCACCGGCTTTAAGGACAAAATCATTGCCGGAAGATAACGAAATTTTACCGGAAACAACAAGTATTATTTCAGGTGATATGGATTGATTGCCAATATCATTAGAAGCATCAATTTCTATTTTAGATAAGCTAAAATCCCTGATGCCGGATGGATATTGTATCCACTTATTCTTATCCGGAATCTCTTTTAGGACAGCCGGTTCTATTCCTTCAAAGCGGGTATGTTTCAATAGTTCCTCCACATCCACGTGCTTGGGTGTTAGCCCGCCTCGCAGCACATTATCCGAATTAGCCATCAGCTCTACATTCTGACCTTCCAGATAAGCGTGTGGAATACCGGCCGCCTGAAAAATACCTTCACCAGGATGAAGATGTACCAGGTTAAAAAAATAAATAGAAAAAATTCCTTTATCGGGGTTTTCAAGATGAGTAATCTCACTGTCAACTGCTCTGGCTGCCCAAAAGTCAGGGGAACTTTTTGCTGATTTGCCTTTTTTATAAAACGGAAGTACCCGTTTTAATAAAGGCTGCAACATTTCATTCACCCGGATTTGCGGCATATTCATTACATGCGCATAAAGCGCTTCATAGCCTTTTTTCTCAACATAACCGGCTAAAGACCTTAGCTCCGGCGTTTTATTTAAAATTTCAAGCAAAGATTTTTCTTTCCGAAAACCGTGCAATAAATAAAATTCGCTCAGCGCTGCCATCATTTCCGGCTTGTGGTTATCATCTTTATAATTGCGTTGCGGTGCATCTAACGGAATACCAGCCTCGTTTTCCCTGGCAAACCCTTTTTCTGCCTCTCCTTTTGAGGGATGTACCTGAATAGACAACATTTCTTTCACATCCAGAATTTTAAAAAGAAAGGGTAATCTCCCGAAAATAGTAGAGGTATTTTCTCCAAGAAATTTTTCAGGATCTTCTTTTATCAATTGATTCAGCGGCTGGTGACTATTCCCATTAAGCCACATTTCCGAAGAGGCTTTATCGTGGGCACCCAGCCAATATTCGGCAAACGGTTGATGCTTGCTATTCTCAATATGCAATAAATGCGGTATGTAATCATATCCGCCCCAGGCGTAATGCTGAATTTTTCCTGTTAGTTTGTAGGCCATAACGTAGTAAAGATAAGAGATAAAAGTTTTTAAGGTTCATGGTTTCGGATTGGAGAATAAGTTCCCCGGTTTCTATTTTTGATAAAAAGCCCCGAAAGTTATCACTATCTTCCGTCAATTTTTTTAAGGATTTGATGGGCTACGTCCATGGCCTGATAGGCATCATAGACATTTACGGAAACCGGCTTGTTCTGCAGAATGCTGTCGCGGAATGATTCTAATTCCATACGAATAGCATTGGTTTCTTTTACAGGGGGATTGGCAATGGCGATGGTTTTTTTACCATGTGGCGTGTCAATATCAAAAGAAAATAAGCCTTCATCACCCTCCGGCGCTTTCAACTTTATCACCTCCGTTTTTTTATCCAAAAAATCAATGCCGATATAGGCGTCTTTTTGAAACAACCGCATTTTACGCATTTTCTTCAATGAAATACGGCTGGAGGTAAGGTTGGCGACGCAACCATTATGGAATTCAATACGAACATTGGCAATATCGGGTGTATCGCTCATCACGGCTACGCCGCTTGCAGAGATGCGGCTGACAGGCGAATTCACGATATGCATAATTATGTCAATATCGTGTATCATCAGATCCAAAATAACACTCACATCTGTTCCGCGCGGATTGAATTGTGCCAAACGATGCACTTCTATAAACATGGGCTGCAGTTGAAACCCTTTCAGTGCTAAAAAGGCAGGGTTAAAACGTTCCACGTGGCCTATCTGAAATTTAATATCCGTTTCCGAAAGCAATTTGAGCAATGCTTCTGCTTCTTCCATCGAATTGGCCATAGGCTTTTCCACAAAAACATGCTTTCCGCTTCGGATAGCCATTTCACATAAATCGAAATGGGCTGTAGTGGGGGCTACTATATCCACCGCATCCGTGATATTCATCAAACCGGAGGGTTCTGTAAATCGTTTCAGCCCAAATTGTTTTTCCACTTCGGCCGCACCGTGATCATCCGGATCATAAAAACCGGCTATTTCAATTTGATGCAACGTTTGCCATTGACTGATATGTATTTTCCCCAGATGACCTACCCCAAAAACTCCTATCTTAAGCATAGCAAGAAAAATTCTTTAAGCAAGTAAAAACAGGGTGCAAGGTACATCGCCGGAGGCTAAAATGATATTTTTGAGAAATAACTTTTTCAAAATACCGGAAATCTTTCGTCTTTCCTACATTTGCAGGATGTTTTTACAAGAAAAACCGCTTCGGGTCGCTATTATTGATATGTATAACGGAGAACCCAGTCAGGGTATGCGCTGTATCAGGGAGATCCTGAATCAATATGGCGAATACAATAAGATTGACCTGGATTTTGAGGAGTTTGATATCAGGAGAAAATTGGAGATACCCGATACTTCTTATGCTATTTATATTTGCACCGGGGGGCCGGGAAATCCGGTGAGCAGTGAAGGGAGCGAATGGGACAATAAATATTTTTCGCTTATCCGGCAACTCGAAGCCATCAACCAATCAGACTCTCCGGAAAAAAAGTATGTATTTTTTATTTGCCATTCATTTCAGCTTATTTGCAGGTATTATGCTATCGGTAAGATATCTTTGAGAAAATCACCCTCTTTCGGTGTTTTCCCCATGCATAAAACATCTGATGGAGAACAGGAAGAATTTTTCAAAGGATTGCCCAATCCTTTTTATGCAGTGGATAGCAGGCGCTGGCAGGTAACAGAACCGGATAAGAAGCAGTTGGAACATACGGGAGCAAAGATTCTTGCGATAGAAAAAGAACGACCGCATGTTCCTCTGGAAAGGGCATTGATGGCGGTTCGTTTTTCTGATTATTTTTTTGGTACACAATTTCATCCGGAAGCTGATCCGGTGGGAATGACTATTTATTTAGAGGAAGAGGAAAAGAAAAAGGAAGTAATTAAAGATTTAGGTGATGAAAAGTATCTTAGGATGCTGGAACAGCTTCATGATCCCGATAAAATCATGCTTACACAAAACCTTATTCTGCCGGCCTTTCTGGATCACGCGGTCAGCAGCTTACAGGAAGCGGAATGATATTAAGAGCCGGGAAGCTTCCCGTTTTTCTGAATGTAATTGATCAACAGAGAAATAACTTCGTCATAGCTTCTGATTCCTTTAGACTGTGCATTTGCTTTCAGATATTGGTCGTACATATCATTTAGAACGGGCCTGAATGAGGTTTTAAAGCGTTCATAAAACTCGAAATAGGCTTCATAATCCTTCCGAACACCGGGAGAGATAAGCGTTTCCCATAAGCTGTCTGCCAAATGTGGCCTTCTCCAGGACAACACATTGATGCCGTACAAAAACATTTCAAAATTAGCTGCATACCTGAAATGCGGATCCGGCGAGGTGGAGGCGACCAAATATCCGATAAAATTCGCATCTTCTTCAGCGGCAAAACCCAACTGGTGTGCTACTTCATGGCAAGCAGTGAACGGTAACCCGGCAGGAAAAGGCGTGGTGTTTACCTGCGCTTCTCCGGTAAATGGATTGTAATAACCGGTTACACCCGGATAATTCATCAGGTATCCGAACATAGACGGCTTGATGCTGGGATGCCTGTAATCAAGTTGTGGAAATATTTTTGCAATTCTTGCATAGCTTATCGGCACTTCTTTTTTAATCTGTCTGAATGTAAGATAATGCCTGATCGGCAGGGAATCATTTCCGGCAAGGATCAGGTGCTGTTTATTGGCACGGACAGCCAGGGTGTCACATAATTTTATCAGCATGTAAGCCGGATAATGTTGAGTGCTGATTTTAAAATCTCTTTGCAGGCGATCATAACGATAGTTGATACCCCAAAAAGTAATGAAGATGCCATAGGCAATCACGACAATCAGGATAAAGCGAACAAGCGTATTGAGCCACGCCAATTTTCTCTTTCGACATTGAACTATGTTGATAATGAACCGGACGACTCCGGATATTAACCAGGCGGTTGCTAATATATAAATAATGTCTCCGATGCTGAAAGGGCACCATCCTGTAAGCAAACGCCACGTACTACTGAACGAAGGATAGTAAGTGAAAAGATAAAAATGACGAAATACGGGGGAAATGCCGATGCTGATTTGAAATACGGCAATGATTATACATACCCCAAAAATGTATAGTACCTTCGTAATGATCCTTGAACCCTGGCTTTTCATATAAAAAGTGAAAATACGAATATGGCTTTAAATAACCTGTTAAAAATATCCATAGAAAGGGAATGGCAAATACAGAAAAATATTTCGGTAAAAATAAAACAAACTTTCCCTATTTATGGTGGTGATATTTGCAATGCTTACCGATTGGAAACTGACGCCGGCATTTTCTTCTTAAAATCAGGAAAAGCTGATGCACCCAAAGATTTGTTTGAGAAAGAATATAACGGATTACAATTGCTGGCGAAAAGCAACACCATAGCAGTTCCAAGGCCTTTGCTTTTCGGGATTGACGGAAACCAGTCCTTTCTTGTCATGGAATTCATACAGAAGGCGCATGCACAGAATGATTTTTGGGGAATTTTTGCAGAGAAGCTGGCTTCTCTTCATCGTTGCAGCCATGCCCAGTTCGGACTTGAAGAAGATAATTATATCGGCGTTTTACCACAGAAAAATAATTTTCAGCATAGCTGGAGTGATTTTTACGCTTTCCAACGGTTAGAACCTTTGATAAAGCGATGTCTGCATGATAACCTGCTGCCGCCGGAAACCATTAAGCAAGGTGAAAAGCTGTATCAAAAGCTTCCTGAGATATTTCCTGAAGAAAAACCTGCTTTAATACATGGCGATCTATGGGGCGGAAATTATCTGCCGGGACCTGATGGCCATCCAATCATTTTTGATCCGGCGGCTTATTATGGGAACAGGGAAATGGACTTAGCCATGACACGTTTATTTGGAGGATTTGACAGAAGATTTTATTGGCATTATCAGGAGATATTTCCTTTGGCCCCGGGCTGGGAGGAAAGGATCGAAATTTGTCAATTGTATTATTTATTAGTGCATGCCATATTATTCGGAGGCGGATACGTGCAACAAGTCAGGAAGATATTAGCAGGATTTTAGGTTTAGAGAACCCCTCAAAACCAGGCTTTTGATATTTTTTACCAAAATACACCAATCTGACTGACGGCAGGCAGGGTTCACAAAGCAAATGGAGTTTTTAGAGGCTCCTTTTTAGTGAACTTCTTCCAAATTGAATTTTTGCATCCTTTCTAATTCCGCTTTTACCAAAGGCATATATTCATCTAATTCCTTTTGTATTTCATTAAAGACGGGAAGCGCTTCTTCGTGTTTTGCTTCCTTCAGCTTATTATAAGCATTCTGCATCATGGAGGTTATCCACGTAAGCCCGGCCATGGAGAAATTAGGTTTTATTTTATGAGCCAGGTTTTTCAGCGTTTGCCAGTCTTCCTTTTCAATTGCCTGCTGCAATTGTTCCCAATCCGTCTCCATGCTTTCTATAAATACAGCGAAAAGGCTCATAGCATATTCGCGGTTTCCACCGTAAAGCTTATGCAAATAAACGGTATCTAATTTTTTATCAAATTGAAAAGTGTCTTCCTCCGCTTTCGAAAAATCTTTTTCAGCATCTACCTCTTCTTCAAGAAGATATTTTTTCAGAATATTGATTAATTGCTCTGGTGTGTATGGCTTTGCAAGCATTTCATTCACGCCTATTTCTTTTGCCTTATCTACGGTACTCTGAAGTGCGGAAGCAGTTACCAGAATAACGGGGGTCGCAGCATTGGGACCTTCATTCTCCCGGATACACGCTGTTAATTCCATGCCATTCATTTTAGGCAGCTTCATATCCATTAGGATCAGGTTGTAGTAATTATCCCTGGCCTTTTTCAATCCTATATTGCCGTCATTAGCCGTGTCAAAAGCAATATGATATTTATGCAACAAAGTAGAGAGGTACTTCAGGTTCATCGGGTTATCTTCCACAATTAAGATACAGGCTTTGGTATCCTGAAAGTCAAATCCCGATGCCGTCAGATGATGGCCTTTCTTTAATAACTGATCATTCTTTATAAACGGAACGGCAAAAACAAATGTAGTTCCTTTTCCCAGCGTACTTTCTACGGAAATCTGGCCACCCAGTAACTCCACTAATTTTTTGCATATAAATAGTCCAAGGCCAGAACCTCCATACTCCAGATGTATGTTCTCTTCTGCCTGGATGAAGTCCTTAAAAATATCCTTCAGGTTATTTTTGGGAATGCCTATACCCGTGTCTTCCACTTTAAATTCAATCCATATATTACTTTCAAATTCTTTAATAACAGAAACTTTGAGAATGATTTCACCTTTGGGTGTAAACTTTTCGGCATTATTCAACAGGTTCATCAGAATCTGATTGATTAAAACATCATCTCCTGTCAGATAATGGTTTATCCGCTTGTCAATTTCGCATAAAATTTTTACAGGCTTTTCATTCAGCTTAAAGCTAAAAGTATCTACTAAAGAATGTAATAAAGAGGGCAGGTCGAATTCCCGGTAATGCACTTCTTGTTTCCCTGATTCTATTTTGGCAAAATCCAATACACCATTCAGCAATCCCAACAGGATGTTGGAAGCATTTTTCAGGATATTGACGTATTCATTCTGTTCGTCACTCAATGGCGTATCGGCCATCAGAAAAGTCATTCCTATGATAGCATTCAGTGGTGTGCGAATATCGTGACTCATGCTGGCGAGAAACTGCTGTTGCGCCAATTGAGCACGTTCAGCATCTTTTCTGGCTATATTCAGATCATGTTGAATTGTCTTTTGCTCGGTGATTTCAGTCAGCAACAACATGCCTTTAGTAAAGTCATTTTGACCGCGGGAGAAATGACACTGCATCCATTTTCGTGAACCATCTCTTAATGCAAGCTCTACTTCAAAGAAAGGCGGTTTTGTGGCATGAAGGGAATGATTGGCGCTTTGGAGATTTTCTTTAACACGCCTTTTCCCCGAAGCGCATAAATCAACAAAATTCTTTCCTATCAGCTCCTCTTCCTTGTAACCTGTTACTTGACAAAAGAATGGAGAACAACTGACTATATCCGCATCCTGATTTATCTTACAGTAATACACATGAAAATTATCCAATATCTCCGCAAATGTATCCGGCGTTTTATGATTCCGTTTGATCACATCTTTTTCCCAATTAGCTTTATTGGTAACTTGCCAGATGACGCCGTAAAACACGTCTGAATGGTAGGCCGGCATGAAATCCAGCGAAATCGTTTTGCCATCTTTAAGAAGAAATTCTTCACCGAAAAAAGCCTTTTTATTATTGACCAATTCGTTAATTCGCTTTAAAAAAAGCTTTGGATGCACCATGAATTCCTTAAAATAGTTCATGGTTTCCATCACCGGTTTTCCGGTGATGGCTTTCCTGACAGAATCTATGATATTGGAATTGTTCAGAATAATGTCATTCATCCAAATGACTTTGTCCTCATGGTCAGTTATATAAATACCGGCTTTGGTGTTCAGGAAAAAATCACTAATAGGTAAATGGAATATAGGATTTTCCATAGAAACATTTGAGACAGGCGGGATAGTACTATCAATTGTCATAAGCACAATTTGATTATGCAGGTTTTCCACTTAACAGGCTTTTACATAGGCCTTAAAACAAGGCGCAACAAATGTAGCAAATAAGGAGTATAATAACAAAGGTTATTTTTGCACAGGAGTTCTATGCCGCCTTCCCCGGTGCAAAAGCGAAGATAGGTGCGAAGATTTGTGTGTCAGTTCATTCAAAAGAACAGAAGCTAATCATCTCATAATCATTTTAATCTATCGGATATCTAAAATAAAATCTGATTTATTCTCTTCAAACAGAAACAAGCACAGAATGCACGGCATCGGCTATTTCCCTGATGAGATTTACCTCCTTCTCAATGGCATTTCCAACCACGATGACATCGGCTCCTGCTTTACCGTTTCTATAGACAGTTTCGGGTTTGCGGATGCCTCCTCCCACAATCAGGGGAACGGAAATATTTTCGGCTACTTTCCGGATCATTGTTTCAGAAACCGGCATACGGGCGCCGCTTCCGGCATCCATATAAATAACCTTTTTACCAAGCATTTCACCGGCCATAGCCGTACACAAGGCAATATCCTCCTTGTCGGCAGGAATGGGCGCGGCATTACTGATATAAGACACTGTCGTTGGGGCGCCTCCATCTATAACCATATAGCCGGTAGAAATTACTTCTAATCCGCTCTGCTTGACGGCTGGTGCGGAAATGACGTGCTGGCCTATAAGAAGCTCAGCATTTCTCCCGGAAATAAGCGACAGATACAATAAAGCGTCTGCATGCGGAGAAAGTTGGGAAGGGTTCCCGGGAAATAACACGACAGGAATAGCGCAACTTTTCTTAATCTGCAGGATGGATTCGTTGAGATTGTTTGTCAGCACTAAGCTGCCACCCATAAAGAAAAAATCAACTTTTGCATCTAATGACAGTTTAATCAATGTATCCAAACGTTGCGGCGATATTTTATCAGGATCTATCAACACTGCAAAAGATTTCTTTCCTGCAAGCTTTCTGCTTGTTAATATAGGGTAAACTTTTCCGGACATAGAATAAAAGGCTATTATATGCTTACAAAGCTATGATTTTTAACGAATATATTTATAGAATATCCGGAGTAAACCTGAAAAAAGCGAACCATATTACCTTTGATGAGTTATTAACAGGATGTGAATAACAAAATTCTGTGCCTCTGCATTAATGTAGATACTTTCGTCAACTCATGTCTTAACAGACAGACATCTTTTTAATTGTTTTAAAATCTCTTACGCTATGACTAACCAACGAAAAAAACTACCCGAAGGACTTCATTTCACCCGCCATTATACCGGGCCGGGAGCAAGTCCTTATGATATGTTCGAATACGAATTAAGAACTTCTATCATTCGCAATCCCGATGGTGGTATTGTGTTTGAAATGAAAGAGGTGGAGGTTCCAAAAGCCTGGTCGCAGATAGCGACGGATATTCTTGCACAGAAATATTTCAGAAAAGCGGGTGTTCCCCAGCCGGACGGTTCCCAGGGAAGAGAAACTTCTGTGAAGCAAGTGGTTCATCGCATGGTTAATTGCTGGAAAGTATGGGGTGAACGTTATCATTACTTCGCGTCCTCAAAAGATGCGGATATTTTTTATGATGAACTGGTATATTGCATGTTGAATCAGGCATGCGTTCCTAATTCTCCGCAATGGTTTAATACAGGCTTACATGAAAGTTATGGTATTACAGGAAAACCTCAGGGGCATTATTTTGTAAACCAGAAAACAGGGAAATTAGAAAAATCCACTTCAGCTTATGAGAGACCACAGCCTCATGCGTGCGCTCGTTATAATACGAGGTTATTTACCCGTAAGGGAATTTTACAAATTGGTGATATCGTTGAACAAAACCTTACTGACATAGAAGTATTCGATGGCAATGATTTTGTAAAAGTGATGGCTGTAAAGAATAATGGTGTAAAAAGCATATACAGAGCCACCTTAAGCAATGGCAATTTCATTGAATTTACTGGTGATCATCTGGTATGGTCTTCTGATAAGCGTAAGAAAGATGGTGGCATTTATTCCTGGCAACCATTAAGTACATTGTTGGGGAAAAAGGTTCAGCAAACTGCTCTTACCAATGTGGTTCCTGAATTAGAACTGATATCCGAAATGGCTGCCGGATCTGCATCTTCAAAGGTTCCTTTTCAATTTACCAAAAGTTTACTCGACCGATCCAATGACGAAAACGCGACAAGTATATCCAACGGACTATTATATGCTCAGGCGGCTTTGGCCGGTTGGATAGTGGGAGATGGCTACTATGGAAAATATAACCGCAATCATAAAACTACCATGTTCGGCGCCATTACCATTAATGATGATGAATACGCATATGTCACTGGTCTCTTTGAAAAAATATACGGAACCTATAAATCTGTTACCCGCAAATCTATCAATGAACTGTACCGGATTGTAAAATTGGACAGTAAGAGAGTGGATGCTTTTGTGGAAGAATATGAATTAAATCAGTCTTCACTTTCAGCCCATGTACCGGAGAAAATTATGACGAGCTCGTTGGCCGAAAAATGCCTTTTCCTGAAGAGTTTATTTCAGGCAGATGGTAGTGTGCGTGTTAGAAATGAAGATGGAAGAAATAGCGGTGATATTGTACTCACTTCCATTAGTGAAGAACTGGTTCATGGCGTTCAGACGCTCCTTTTAAGTATGGGAATTTATTCCAATATTTCCATCGTAAATGACAGCAGGGAAAACAGACATAATCATTATCAGCTCACTATTGCTTATGAATCTGAACGGAAAAAATTTGCCCAACTTATTGGCTTTGTTTCTGCAGATAAGGCAAACAAGCTTATTAAGCTGAATACAGATATTTCTGGTAAGCAAAAGACTGCTGCAAGTGAATTAAGTGTTATATCCATTGACTATATCGGAGATGAAGCGGTATATGATATTCAGACTGAAACAGCGAGGTTTTCAGCTAATGGAATCATCGTTCATAACTGTTTTATTCTCAGCGTTAATGATGACTTAGTGAATGAAGGTGGTATCATGGATTTGTGGGTCCGCGAAGCGCGCATTTTCAAATATGGGTCCGGTGTGGGAAGCAACTATTCCAATATTCGCGCAGAAGGGGAGAAGCTCAGCGGGGGGGGGACTTCCAGCGGATTGATGAGCTTTTTGAAAATTGGCGACCGCGCTGCAGGAGCCATCAAATCGGGTGGAACGACACGGCGTGCCGCTAAAATGGTTTGCTTGGATTTAGACCATCCTGAAGTGGTGGATTTTATAGATTGGAAAGTGGAAGAAGAAAAGAAAGTAGCAGCGCTTATTGCTGCAGGATATGCTTCGGATTATGAGGGCGAAGCGTACCGCACGGTTTCAGGGCAAAATTCCAATAACTCTGTTCGCATACCTAATGCTTTCTTTCATAAATTAGCCGAAGACGGCGATTGGGAGATGAAAGCACGCACTACCGGTAAAACAATGAAAACCATTCGTGCCAAAGACCTCTGGAATAAAATAGCTTATGCCGCATGGCGTTGTGCAGATCCGGGAACACAGTATGATTCTACCATTAATGAATGGCATACCTGTCCGCAGGGAGGAAAGATAAGGGCTTCTAATCCGTGTTCGGAATATATGTTCCTTGATGATACCGCCTGCAATCTGGCTTCGCTCAACATGAGAAAATTTTTTGACACCAATAATAATAAGTTCGATGTGGACGGATTGGAATATACCGTACGCTTATGGACGGTGGTTTTGGAAATATCTGTCCTGATGGCGCAATTCCCATCCAAAGAAGTGGCTCAGCTTAGTTATGATTACCGCACGCTTGGATTAGGATTTGCTAATCTGGGCTCTACACTCATGGTAAGTGGTATTCCTTACGACAGTGAAGAAGCCCGTGGTATTGGAGGCGCCATAGGTGCGATTATGACCGGAACAGCCTATAAGACATCGGCGGAGATGGCGGAAGTGTTAGGAGCTTTTCCAAGATTTGAAGAGAATAAAAAGGATATGTTGCGTGTCATGCGTAATCATCGCGCTGCGGCTTATGATGCTTCAGAAGCTTACGAAGGATTAGAAATTAAACCGCAGGGTATTAACGCGAAATATTGTCCTGATTATCTATTGAAAGCAGCTACCAAAGCATGGGATGAAGCCGTTCAATTAGGTGAAAAATATGGCTATCGCAATGCACAGACGACTGTGATTGCTCCTACCGGAACCATCGGGTTAGTGATGGATTGTGATACGACCGGTGTGGAACCGGATTTTGCTTTAGTGAAATTTAAAAAACTTTCAGGGGGCGGATATTTTAAGATTATTAATCAGTCTATTCCACTGGCATTAAAAAATTTGGGCTATAAGCAGCAGGAAATTAAAGCAATTGTGGATTATGCAAGAGGGACAGGTTCTTTTGCCGGAGCGCCATTTATCAATCACCAGTCTTTAAGTGAAAAAGGATTCATAGGAGAGGAGTTGAAGAAATTAGACAAAGCAGTCGGGTCCGCTTTTGAAATAGGATTTGTGTTTAATGTATTCACTTTAGGAGAACCCTGTTTACAAAGACTGGGATTTTCTCCGGAACAATGCAAGGAACCGGACTTTAATCTGTTGCGGGAACTAGGATTTACTGATGAGCAAATCAGGGCAGCGAATGATTATGTTTGCGGTACCATGACAATTGAAGGTGCTCCATATTTAAAAGAAGCGCATTATCCCGTATTTGATTGTGCCAATAAATGTGGTGAAAAAGGCCGGCGGTTCATTCATGCGCATGGACATATTCGCATGATGGGGGCGGTACAGCCTTTTATTTCAGGTGCCATTTCCAAAACCATTAATCTGCCTAATGAAGCTGAGGTGGAAGAAATAGCTGATGCATACAAATTGAGTTGGGAATTAGGTTTAAAGGCATGCGCTTTATATCGTGACGGCTCTAAATTATCGCAGCCGTTGAGCAATAAAAGCGATCAAAAGAAAAATGCGGAAGATACTGCCATAAACGAGGTGCAGGCTCAATTACTTCATTTGAATGAGCTGACGATTGATGAACTTTTGGAAGAAGTGACCCACCGCTTGCAGGATAGTCCCGATACCAAGCTGATGCGCAAGCTTTCCGGCATTGTTCAGCGGAAGCAATTACCTGCCAAACGCCGTGGATTTACCCAAAAAGCCAAAGTTGGAGGACAGGCTATTTTTCTTCGCACAGGTGAATATTCCGATGGTACCTTAGGTGAAATATTCATTGATATGGCAAAAGAAGGCGCTACCATGCGGAGCATGCTCAATTGTTTTGCCATTGCTATTTCCATTGGATTGCAATACGGCGTTCCTTTGGATGAATTCGTGGATAAATTTGTATTTACCCGGTTTGAGCCGGCCGGCATGGTTGATCATCCGAATATTAAAACAGCCACCTCCATCGTGGATTATATCTTCCGTGTTTTAGGATACGAATATTTAAAACGGAATGATTTGGTGCATGTGCAGGACCAACCTCTGGTAGAACCAGAAAATGATGAGTTCGAAGAGCCGGATTTGTCTAATATTCACATTCACCCCGTACCGGCAAATAAAAATGTAAAAAAGACACCTGTTGGTCTTGCAGAATCTTCCGGACATCAGGAAAACGTGACGGACAGATACCTGCAAAATATGCAAAGCGATGCCCCTGCCTGTAACGTTTGCGGCCATATTACCATCCGGAACGGAACGTGTTACAAATGCCTGAATTGCGGGAATAGTATGGGCTGTAGTTGATATTTTTTATGAGCTTTAAAAAAAAGTTTATAAATAATTTGGAATTTAACAATCTTTTACATTAAATTTGCTTGCAAATAGGGTTTTCATAAGATAGTAACAACACCGCTGCATTTCTATGTGGCGGTTTTTTTTTGACCATCCCAGCCCCTAACCCCGCCTAAGGCGGGGGAACTCCAACGCTCAAAAATCCTCTTTATAACTGAACAAACTCAAGTTACAATAACAAGTAACGCGGACTTTTCATACTTTAGCGTTTATGGAAAAAAAGATATTTTTACTGGATGCCATGGCGCTTATTTATCGCGCTTATTACGCACTTATCCGAAACCCTAGAGTTACTTCCAAAGGAAGAAATACTAATGCACAGTTTGGGTTTACTAATACTTTAATAGACCTTATCAATAAGGAACACCCCACTCATATTGCCGTTGCTTTTGATACGCATGCGCCAACCGAAAGGCATCATGATTTTGAGGCTTACAAGGCTAATCGTGAAGATACACCTGAGGATATTTTGTCAGCGTTGCCCGACATAAAAGCAATCATTAAGGGCTTTAATATTCCGGTCATTGAATTAGACGGCTATGAAGCGGACGACATTATAGGCACGTTGGCATTAGAAGCGGCAGCAAAAGATTATACCGTCTATATGGTTACACCGGATAAGGATTACGGGCAGTTAGTCGGTAATAAAGTATTTATTTATAAGCCTCCGTTTCAGGGGAAAAAAGAAGAAATTATGGGAGAGAAGGAGATATGTGAAAAATGGGATATTAATCATGTTTCGCAGGTCATTGACATGCTCGGTTTGATGGGCGATGCAGTTGATAATATTCCGGGTATTCCCGGCGTGGGCGAAAAAACGGCTTCCAAATTATTAAAAGACTATCAGTCACTCGAAGGAGTGATTGAGTCGGCAGATAAAATAAAAGGCAAATTGGGCGAAAAGATTAAAGAGAACAAAGATCAGGCTGTTCTTTCTAAAAAGTTGGCCACCATTATTACGGATGTACCTATTAAATTTGATGAAGAAGATTTGATAATGTCTGATCCTGATAAGGAAGCTTTAGCGGAAATCTTCGCCGGGTTGGAATTCCGATCTCTTGGAAAAAGGGTGCTGGGAGATGAATTCTCCATTACGCAGGCCTCACCTTCTTCAACCGAAACTCAAAAGGATCTTTTCGGGAATGAAGTAACTGAAACAAAGAAACCGCAGGCAGAAAAAAGTAAACCGGTAGCAGCCGAAATACCTTTTGAAGAGGTGGAGGCAAATATTGATTCTTCCATTGCAACGATTGAAACCGTTCCACATCAATATACGTTGACTCAGTCTGATAAGGAATTGAATTCGTTGATTGCAGAACTATTAAAGCATCAGGAGATTTGTTTTGATACAGAGACAACCGGTACGGATCCATTGACATCCGAGATAGTGGGCATGAGTTTCTCCGTTAAAGAACATCAGGGCTGGTATATTCCGATGCCTGCAGGTAAAAAAGAAGCTCAGCTTATATTAGAAAAATTCCGGATTGTATTTGAGAATAAAACTATCTTATTCGTTGGTCAGAATATAAAATATGATATGCTGATCATCCGGCAGTATGGATTGGAGATAAAAGGAAAACTTTTTGATACCATGCTGGCTCATTATCTCATCGAGCCGGAAGGAAGGCGTAATATGGATTTGCTATCGCAACAATATCTGAACTATGATCCGGTTTCCATCACTACACTTATCGGTAAAAAAGGAAAGGGACAGGGTAGTATGCGCGATGTGGACTTGCAAAAAATAAAAGAATATGCAGCGGAAGATGCGGATATTACTTTGCAATTAAAAGAAAAATTTGTTCCGTTATTAAAGGAAAAAGAAGTTGAAAAAGTTTTTAATGAAGTGGAAAATCCGCTCATTCCGGTATTAGCAGATATGGAATATGAAGGGGTAAGAATTGACACAGAAGCATTATCGGATTTTTCAGGCACGTTGGAAAAAGAAATTACTGCTACTGAAAAGACGGTGTATGAACAGGCCGGCGTTAAGTTTAATTTATCTTCACCTAAACAGTTAGGAGATGTACTTTTTGAAAAACTGAAATTAGAAGAATCCCCCCAAAAAACACGAACGGGGCAATATGCTACCGGAGAGGATATTCTGCAAAAACTCTCTTACAAACATAAAATTATCAATGATATCCTGAATTATCGTGAGCTGACTAAGCTGAAATCTACCTATGTGGATGCGCTGCCTTCTTTGGTCAACCGGAAAACCGGCAGGGTTCATACGACGTATAATCAGGCTGTGGCAGTAACCGGCAGGCTTAGTTCTAATAATCCAAACCTCCAGAATATACCCGTTCGAACCGAACGCGGGCGGGAAGTTCGCAAGGCATTCATTCCTCGAAACGAAGATTATGTAATAGTTTCTGCCGATTACTCGCAAATAGAATTACGCATTATTGCTGCCATCAGCGGAGACAAGCACATGATTGAAGCTTTTAAAAATAACCAGGATATTCATGCTACTACGGCGGCTAAAGTGTATAAAGTCCCTTTGGATAAGGTTACTCCCGAAATGAGACGCAATGCCAAAAGCGTCAATTTTGGGATTATTTATGGCGTAAGCGCTTTCGGATTGGCCGAAAATATTGGTGTTAGCCGGACAGAAGCCAGGGAATTAATTGAAACTTATTTTTCTGAATATCCCTCCATTAAGAAGTATATGGAGAACCAGATAAAGTTTGCAAAAGGCCACGGTTATGTCCAGACATTATTGGGAAGAAAACGCTGGCTTCGGGATATTAATTCCTCCAACAATGTTGTCAGGGGTTACGCAGAGCGTAATGCCATTAACATGCCCATTCAGGGAACGGCTGCCGATATGATCAAGCTGGCCATGATTGCCATTTACGGCACTTTTGAACAAAAGAAATACCGCTCTAAAATGGTTTTACAGGTTCACGATGAATTGGTCTTTGATGCTTATAAAGAAGAATTAGACGAAATAAAACCACTGATTTTAGAAAAGATGAAAAGTTCCCTGCATTTAGATGTCCCTATTGATGCTGAGATTGGAGTTGGGAAAAACTGGCTGGAAGCGCATTAAATAGTCTTGATTCAATCAATTATATTA
>SCQV01000161.1 GCA_004299085.1 Chitinophagaceae bacterium
TATTTTTAGTTTAGGAATCAGCCTTTATAAGAGAATTAGCCTGGCGGAATTTGGGAAAGCGATGATAGGCTTGCCTGCTATTTTCATTTCTTTTGTAAAGGCATTATCAAGATCAAGGGCAAATCAACAGGAATTTATACATACGCCTAAAGATTACAGTGGCATCAGCCAATCATTATGATCAGCCCGGAAACAACAGGAGATAAAAGTTTACATAAAACTGCGAGATATGCAGATGAATGGTTTGATCACTTTAACCCGGAGAGCGGATTAAAAGACAAATCCATTAAGGGGGGGCTCAGCACTACCCTGAGCCAGGTGATCGTTTTTGTTGTCAACACGCTGTCCACCATGATACTGGCGAGAATCCTGCTCCCTGCTGATTTCGGGTTGGTTGCCATGGTGGCGGCCTTTGCCGGATTTGTCAGTATTTTTAAGGATATGGGGTTTTCCATGGCGATCATCCAAAAGCCAAAAGTCACCCACGACCAGGTCAGCATATTATTCTGGTTTAATATTTTTCTGTGCCTCTTTATTTCTCTCATCTTTGTTGGTTTAGCACCGCTCATAGATTCCTTTTATCATGAGCCGAGGCTGTTTTACATAATCGTTGCTTATGCAGTCAGTATTTTTATCAGCAGCTTATCGGTACAGCATAATGCTATTCTGAGTAGAAAGATGGAATTTAATAAAATAGCGCTCTCGAATATTTTCAGCGGTATATTATCAGTCATTGTTGCAGTTATTATGGCGTATACTGGATTCGGTTACTGGTCGCTGGTTTATCTCACGGTTTCGCAGTCTTTATTTGCCACCCTGTTGCTATGGTATTATTGTCCCTGGAAACCCAAGCTGTTATTCTGGCAGGAAGGAATCCAGTCTTTTTTGCATTTTGGCGCCGGCATATCAGGGTTTAACATTATCAACTATTTTTCTCGTAATATGGATAATGTGATCATTGGAAAGTATCTGGGCAGCACTATGCTGGGTTTTTATTCAAAAGCCTATCAACTGATGATGCTACCGTTGACCAAGCTCCGTGATCCGATAATAACCGTGGGTACTCCCGCGTTAAGCTCTTTACTCAATGACCCAGAACGTTACAGGCGTTATTATCACAGGCTGGTCTTTATTATCTGTTTTTTTTCTTTTCCCATGACCGTTTTTCTGGCTGTCTTTGCGAAGGAATTGATTCTGGTGGTACTTGGTTCTCAGTGGATAGAAAGTGTGCTTATCTTTCAGTTGCTTTCCATATCAGCACTTATTCAACCGATTACAGGAACAACGGGGGTCATTCTGATTTCGACGGGACATGCAGGCAGGTATTTTAAAATCGGTATTGTTTCTTCCCTGGTAATTATTGCATCCTTTATTATAGGAATCCGATGGGGGGTGAAGGGGGTCGTTATTGCCTATGCGGTTGCTAATTATTCATTGGTGGTGCCAGTGTTGCTATATTGTTTTCATAACACTCCAATAAAGTTCTGGCTTTTCATAAAAGAAATCTCCCTTCCAGTGTTGCATACGGCATTAATGGGCATTCTGCTGTGGGGGGGAAAGGTATTTTTAAGTTATTATCTGCCTCCTCTGCCTGTACTCTTCATTGCATTCCTCATAGCGGTTTCTTTTTATTATTTTACATGGCATTTATACAGAAAAGGGAAAGCTAAGATCATGGATATCAATGAACTTGCAGTTATTTGTTATAATAAAATAAAATATTTCCTAAATTAGGGAAAGAAGGATGTTCTTGGCATTTCTAAAAACGTATTTTTGCATTTTTTTTACGCTCGAGGTGTTCATGGCAAGGAACCGGACATCAAAAGAAATGACGTTGGAGGGTAGGTCAATGTGTTTTGGCATATTCTTTAGTATCTTAATAAAGACTCATATAGTGGTTCAGAAAGAATGTGCGAAGTAAAATAAGAAAAGGTAAGTTTTTAGAAAGGCGCTCATTGTAATAGGATTAGTGGGCTTCAGTCTTTCAAACTATTAGCCTTGACTCAATGATTAATTTTTGTCGTTTTTATTATATTCCATACGCCTGCTATTTGGTATTGTGATAATAAGGTTAAGGTTTACATCAGCTCATCTAAATCTCTTATTTTATATCATACATTTCTGCAATGAATAACTGGATAAACGACAGGGTTTCCCTGATATCGAAGATACTAACTAAGGGACTCTGGAATTCCAATGCTACAATCTTAATGTATCACCGGGTTGCTGACCTGAAGTATGATCCCTGGCTGGTCGGAGTGTCTCCTGAAAATTTTGAAGAGCAGGTGCAAGTCATGAGGGAATATCCTGTAATCTCAATGCAGCAGTTTGTTAATAATCTAAAAGAAGGGAAACTATCACGAAGCGTTGTTATCACGTTTGACGATGGCTATAAAGATAATTTTTATAATGCGGTTCCTGTATTAGCAAAAGCAGGATTGCCGGCTACTTTTTTTATTGCTTCGGGATATACAGGCAGACAAAAGCAGTTCTGGGCAAATGATCTGGACAGCATTTTTTTGACCCCTGGGCCCTTACCTGAAAGGCTGGAGATTAACACCAAACAAATTCAATTTTCTTACGACTTGGGAGAAGAGAATTTTATTTCGAAAGATCCGATAAAGCAATTTCAAAACTGGATTGCCTGGGAGTCTTCCCCCACAAAGCGTCAATCTTTGTACGTTGAAGTTGCAAGGCTCATCAAATCATTGCCTCCGGAACAGGAAGAGGAATTGCTGGAAATACTTTATCAATGGTCCGGTAAAAAGAAAATGATTGACCCTGCGAACCTGATGATGAATGAAAATGAGCTAAAAGGACTGGCAACCGATGGCCTTTTTGAAATAGGCGGACATACGGTCTCACATCCTGAGCTAAGTGCCTTTCCCTCCAACATTCAATTAGAGGAGATAAGAGAAAACGTCCATTTTCTTGAAACAGTTATAAACCGGCCGATCCAAGGTATGGCATATCCTTACGGCGCCTATAATAAGGAGACTATTCAAGCAGTAAAAATGGCAGGTTTGCAATATGCCTGTACAACACAGCAGAAGCCTACTTATAAAAATGAATCTCTTTATACCCTGCCCAGGTTAAGAGTAAGGAACTGGAATGGGGCAGCATTTAAAAAAAGAATAGAGCTCCGGCTGAAATTAGGAGTTTAAGTACAAACATTATCCGCCTATTATTTTCTTTCCCTAAACCGCTGCAGCCATGGGAAAATTAACATTATTGTATTCTTAATTGAAAAATACTGAGGGTATTGAAACAGCAAGTGACCTAAAACATAATACCTGTCTTTTATTTTCAGAAAGCGGGAATTGTAAATTAAGCTATACATCATATTTCTAAGCCTTAAATCAACTAGTGATTTCAACTGTTTATCGGCCAAGTTGTATTTGAACTTAATTAATTCATTAGCCACAGTAAAATATCCATGCAGATTTTTCCGTGAAAAGCCGGTGCTCATGGTGGAGTTATCCCGTAGCCGTCTTTTAAAATAAGGTTTATTGATAAAACTCACCCTGCCGGCATTAATAAACAGATAGAAGGTAAATAATTCATCCTCATGAATAATTCCTGGATGGAAAGTCAGGTTTATTTTTTTTAGATAAGAAGAACGAATAAAGAGAAGACATGGTGAAGCCCTATACCCGCCATTTTTCAGAAGCGCCTCCAGAATATCTGCGCCGGAATAAATCCCTTCCTTCATTAAATGGGCCCGCCGATAAGTTAGGTTTAAAGTATTTTTTACAGTTCCAAAAACCTCTGCATCAAAGAATAAAAGATCTAAGTCATTCCCGGCGGATGCTGCATAACATACCGAAAAAGTTTCTTTGTCGAGCAGGTCATCGCTATCCATAAAGTAAAGATACTCCCCTGTAGCCAAACTAATACCCAGGTTTCTCGCTTCAGATTGTCCCTTATTCTCCTGCCTGATAATCCTTATCCTATCATCCTGATCAGCCATTGATTGCATTAACTGATAACTGTTATCAGTGGAACCATCATCTATTACGATTACTTCAATATCGGAGAGACTCTGATGTGTAATACAAGCCAAAGCATCTTTTACATATTCCGCAGTATTATATACTGGCATAATGACGCTAACTTTTACGGGGTTCATATTATAAACGGAGTTTTTATTTCTCTTCAACAATTTGTTTTTCCCTGTTGTTCTTTTGGGCAAAGTAAACCGAACTATACCTTCAGGTGCTATCTTTCTCTATAAACCAGTTCCTTGTAGCGATAAAGTTTATGGTCGCCACCAAGGATTATCCGGACAGTATCTTTAAAAGCCATATTGGCAAAACTTTGAGTTGTATCCTGTGAAGGAAATTGCAGGTCTGCCATGTTTGCAATTGTATTAAATGTATTGTCGCTGGAAATTCTGCTGCCGACATGGCTCCTTAAAGCATGAATCTTATGGGGGAAAAACTTATTGAAACTATCAGATGTCCAGATAAACAGGGGAATATGTGCTATGTAAGTAGAAGGCTTCACAGGCTCATGTTGAAACAGATTACGATTATCATCATACAAATTTTCTCCGTGGTCGGATAAATAGTATAGAAAACTGACCGTGTTTTCATTTTTAATAAGATGAATGGCACTATCAATTACGGCATTATCATATAATATGGAGTTGTCGTATTCATTTATATAAATCTGCTTCAAGGTTTTCTTATTAGGCTGTAACACGAATTTTCCATCCGAAGGCCGGAAGCGATCAAAAGATTCAGGATAACGATAATTATAGGCGAAATGGCTGCCAAGAGTATGGATCACAATAAATAAATTATTTTTATCATCTTTTAAGACATTTTTCAGATCATCCATTAATTCCATGCCATAATGGACGTGAATTGTTGAATTATACCCACTTTGTAATAGAATCAGGCTATCGGCTTCTTTCGCATGCATCATCACGTTAATGCCGTCCACCTGGTCACTGATCCAATAAGTGTGAAAGCCCGCTTCGTTAAAGAGTGCAATAACACTTTTTTCATTTATATGTTTTGAATAGTTTTTTGGTTTAGCCTGGGTCAGCATTAGAGGAACTGAAAGTTCTGTCATTCCGCCAGCAGTGCATACATTCTTAAAGCTTATCAAGTTGGCTTCCTTATCAAGGAGTGGAGAGGTATTCCTGCTATAACCATTAATTCCCCAATGATTATACCTTGAAGATTCACCGATAAATAGTACATAAATCTGCCTGACTGAAGGTTTGTTTTTTTGCTCCGGGTAAAAATGAAAATTCTTAACTAATTGAGGATGTTTATCTGCAAGTTTGATTTCTTCATAGAATTGTTTTCCATAATATTCTATGTAAAATGGATAATATCTAAATAATGTATTTCTGAAGTTTATTGAATAATTTCTGAATCCAAAGGAGAAGATCGGTGTAATAAGGATAATAGTGATACAAATGAGAGTCATTATCAAACTTACAGTCTTAGAGATTCTATGAGGAATGATTTTTATGATGAATATAACTATAAGCCAATAAACTATGATAGCCATTCCAATCTGCCAGAGATATCCGTCAAAAAGTTCAGAGGCTTCAGCGTAGCTGGTATTATATATCAACTGCATGATTTCAGTATTTAGCGGTATTCCGAAATAAAAAACGGGAATGGTAGCCAATAGGGAAAAAAAGCCGAAGATTGCTAATAGCCATGCGTATAGTTTCAGATGTTTTCTGAACAATAATAACGGGAGCAAAAATAAGCTGATTATAAATAACAACCCTGCAACAAGTTTCCATGGTTGATGAGTAATGGTGTAAAATACAATTGCGGGAAGGCAAATAAACAGAAGCAACACTACAATAGCAATAATGATAAACATTCTTTTAATCTTTTCGGATCGCATATTCATCAATAATTTTAAGCAATAAGATAAAGAACTGTGCATAAACTTAAAATAAATGTTGCACTAATATCAGTTAGTAGCTTTAAAATAATTCAACAGAGATATAATACTGTCTGTAATCGAATATTGGGGTTTCCAGTTAAAATCCTCATAAAAAGACCGGCTATCAAGCCCAAAAGGTTGGTTAATTTCTTGATAGTCAATTTCAATCAAAGACCTATCAATATTCATTTCTTTTGAAACAACCTCAACCACCAGCTTTGCCAGATCAATCAAATGAATTGGACGAGTTGTTCCTAAATTATAGACTGGCTGCCAATTAGAGGATGGAGTTTTCATTAGTTCAATAATACCATTCACTGCATCCCTGATATCAAGGCGCTCTATCATTTGCATTCCGCCAGTTATACGAATTGTATCGGTCTTCATAGCCTTTTTCACAAGTTTAGAAAGAACATCTATATCTACGAGTCCTTTTGTGCCCCCTGCTAAGGTTCCCAACCGTAATGAGGTATAATGAATATGATTATGGAACCTGGCTAGATTTCCGAGTAATAATTCGGCGGCATATTTTGCTCCTCCGTAAACTGTGTCTGGAGCAATTGCCGTCCCCTCAGTCCACGGTGGAATCGAAGTGGCGCCATAAACGCTTTGGGATGAAATATTTACAATGTTGGGAACCTGATTAAAAACGGCTATTCTAAATAGTTCAGCAGAGAATGCCGAACTATCGGCTATATCTTTTTCGGAATGATAAGGCCTGGCAAAGCCGCCATGCAAGATCGTATCTACATTTCCCATGGAGAGTGTTCCATTTAATAAATCCTCCTTGTCAAAGAGCTTGACACCAGCCGGTAATAACTTCTCCGCATTCTTTTTATCTCTTATTAAAGCCCATATCTCAAAAGATTCATTCTTTAGCTGCAAGTCATCAATTAAGTTCCTGCCGAGATAGCCGGTTGCTCCGGTTATTAAAAGGCGAGGCTTATCATATAGGCTTTTCCCATTAATGAGCTGATAACTGTTTTGGACACGCTTATTCCTATCCAGAGTTATTGACTTATCAGTTGTCTGTCTTATTCCGAAGCGCCTTCTATTCACCTGTAAGTTATTACTACCAGACTTTATCTCAAGCCATTCTTTAATGCACGCTTCCACTTCATTAAATCCCATCAAAGCCCTTAATCCGGTAATCCCAGTAAACCTTGCATTAATTTCAAATAATTTTAATCCTTTATCCGTAAGTCTCCCCTGAATGTTAAGGGGCCCCCGGGTGCCCAGCTTTTTAAGCGTGGGATACAAGACATCAATCTCTTTCCATACATATTCATTCTCATAGGGGATTATTTCTATAGGAATGCCATTATTTAGTTTATTGTATGACATCATACGACCCATTATTTCCCCCCGTTGATCTGCTATAATTTGAATGGAGAGTTCTGCAACCTGAGGGTTGATATTTTTTTGTAATTGCGCCTCATAGAAATCTCTCGCCGGATCATTTTTATGAGGGGTTGCTAATTCCTGAACTATATGGCTATCTGTAATTCTTATAATATCTTCTTCAGCATTGATTATCTCAATATCTCTGGATGCGAAACCATTTCTGGGTTTTGCTATGGCGGGATAATGGGCTTCACCATTCTTTAATGCATCAATAAACCTTGCTTTAGAGTAACTTTTCACAAAAATATTTGTGATTTTATTAAACTCATTACTCATTTTTTCTTTATCTCTGATGATATTGAAAACAGGCTCGCTTGCCACTATTACCTTAATCCCGGCAGAATCAAATTTGCTAATCTCCCTTGAAATAATATGTGCTTCATCATCTCTGCCGGGTATGAGTAAATCAATTGAGTGCCTTTGGCAGACAGATATTAATTCTTCTACATAACCTTCCTGATAGATATTTGATGTATAGGCATATTCATCACATTCATAAAGTCCGAAAGCCAACGGGTTAGTTCCTAAGCCGAAGGTCCTAAGCGGCAATCCTGACAATTTACAGGAAGTGATAACGGATTGGCCAACCCCACTGCCTATACAGGAAATCGCTATATTATATGTTTTGTTTCTCATCTGTGAATGTAAACAAATTAAAGAGTGATTAATGCTGCGGAAAGATAAGTACCCACAAAACTCAAAAAAAATTATGCTGGACCTGCTTCATCTTCTCAAAAATCATGTTCAGTAAATAAACATGCACGCTGAACCACTTGCCAATATATCTAGTGTCAAGTGCAAAATACTTGTAAGCGTGAATATATTGTTTAAGCCGTTGATTTAGCCCATGGCAAAAGGGTACCATTTGGATATTAGACACGAACAAATACCTATTAATTATCCATTTATATTTTGGTTCCACTAAATCTATTAAGTGCTTTCGAGTATTTATATTATGTCTAAGCCGGTCGTATCTTTTCAAAGGGGACCAAATTCCTCCTGCATGAATCCTGTAATTATTGGGTTTAATATTGGTTAAATATTTTGCTCCACCATATTGGGCCAGTAAGGTATATAATAAATCATCACCATTTAACACATAGCAACTCTTGGATGGAAGTTGAGAAATCGATCCATTTTTAAACATAATAGTTGACGTGTGCATATATTCTCCCGAAATAATCTCAGTACTTGAAAGATCCCTTTTTTCTTTATCCCGAAACATTGATTTTGAAATAAGACTTCCTTTTTCATCAATTAAGCTGGCATCATGGTAAGACATGATGAACCCGTCTTCCTTTCTATTGAAAAAATCCACCTGTTTCTGCAATTTTAAGGGGTCGGTCCAATAATCATCTCCTTCGCACAAGGCAATATATTTCCCACGGCAGGACAGAACCCCAAAACCTGTAAAGCCGTTTAACATCTTGATTAATTGACCACGTTCATCTTTTAAATGAGATAAATTTCTATCTCTTAAGAAAAGACGAATTTTATCAGGATATTTTTTGCCATACTCTATACAGATTGCCCTCGTACCATCCGTAGAATCATCTTCTCCTATAATAATTTCAATAGGAAAGGTTACTTCTTGAAAAATAATTCCATCCAGGCAGGCCTTTATGTATGGGGCATGCTGGTAAGTTGCTACATAGACAGAAACCATCGGCTCAATTTTGTTTACCGGTTTTTCTGTTCCCAAGTATTCCTCTTGTAAAGTAGCCCTTCTTTCAATTTCTTTTTGTATATCTGCTTGGTTCAACACGTATAAAATTTACTTTAATCCTTAAAAATACTCTTTTGTTGCCTATTAATTATTTTGAGTCCTTAAAATGATTCTACCAATCATATCCACTTCTTCAAAAGATAACTCATGGTATAAGGGCAGGCATAACACGCGTCTGGCAATATCTTCTGTTACGGCCATTTCCTGATGTTTGAGGTAGGGCAAGACCTTAGCCAGGGAAGGGTAAAAATACCTTCGGGCAAAAATTTCTTTCTTTTGTAATGCAGTAAAACAGGAGAGGGCTAATTCTTCTGAATCAAAAACAACCGGGTAATAGGCATAGTTTTTAGTGGCATCCGGATGCCATTTCGGTATAAATGCCTTCGCATGACTTAATATCTCATCATATCGCTGAGTTAGACTCTTCCGTTTTTCATGAATCGCCGGCAGGTATTTTAAGTTGACCAGTCCCATAGCCGCATGAAATTCCGAATTTTTTCCATTAATTCCTAATTCTGCAAACGCTTCGGAGCCATTGAAACCAAAATTTCGCATAAAAGCCAGCTTTTTTAATAAGTCAGGATCTTTGGTAATGAGCAATCCACCTTCTATTGAGTGATATAGTTTGGTTGCATGGAGGCTGCAAATGGAAATGTCGCCAGCTTCAAAAACTGGCCGGCCCTCTAATTCAACGCCGAAAGCATGGGCTGCGTCATAAATCACTTTTAAATGATGCGCGTCAGCAATCTTTTGAATAGTTTCCACCTCACAAGGATTGCCGTAAACGTGAGTGGCCAAAATAGCCGAAGTCCTTTCGGTAATGGCATTTTCTATTTTGGCAGTATCCATATTCAGAGATTGAGGGTCAATATCCACGAAAACAGGGGTACAGCCTTCCCAGACAATACTACTGGTAGTTGCCACAAAAGAAAAAGGCGTGGTTATGATTTCGCCCTTCAGCTCTAACGATTTAATAGCCATCTGCAGCGCAATAGTTCCACTGCTTACATACAATAAATGTTTTACTTTCAGGTATTTTTTAAGCCTTAATTCCAAGTCATTAGCCAAGGGCCCCATATTGGTCAACCAGTCTCGTTGCCAAATTCCTGGAAGATAATGTTCGTATTCTTCCATAGGCGGAAGAAATGGTTTAGTTACTGGTATCATTTATAAAAGCGGTTTTCAAAGCTGGATCGAAATATATTTATTATGTCTAAGTAAGAAGAAATCTTACAATATTTTGCCGCCAGCCAATACAATCCTCCACCAATTCCAAATCCTGACAATAAGCGTATAAAATCTGGATATCCTTCTAAAGCCTGATTCATAAAAAACACGATACATCCTATACCAATACTTAGTAATAAGACGGGTAATATATCTTTTACCTGTTCGAAAACAGTATATTGAATAAATCGTCCTGAATAGTAACTGTTTAAAAAAAAAGAAAATATGGCGCTGACAGCCTGAAAAGCCAATAAAGCCCAAATTCCGAATGGAATAGCCAGAATAATTCCTATGGTAACAAAGATTTTCTTAATTATTTCCAGTTTAAGAAAAATATCACTACGCCCCTTCACATTTACAATACTGAGATTATAATAATTCAAAGGATAGAGAATACCTATTACGCAAAGAATGCGGAAGTAGGGGACAGCAGGCAACCATTTCTCGGTGAAAACAAATCGGAAAAATGGCACCGCCAAAACACCGGCCAATATAAAGAGCGGACATACCCAAAAAAGTAGCTGTTGAATTATCTTTTTATACCCTTCTTTCAATCTTTTATTGTCGTCCTGTATAGAGGAAAATGCCGGAAAGGCAACACTGTTTAAGGCATTACTTATGGTGCTGCTTGGTGTAGTCACCACTTTATTGGCAGTCTGATAATAACCAACACTGCTCAGAGGAAAAAACTTTCCAATAACAACCAGATAAATATTTCCAAATACCGTATCTAAAATACTTGAGATCATTAATTTGCTCCCGAAAGAGAACAACTTCTTAGCTTTGGTTTTATTGAAGACAAATAAAGGCTTCCATTTGGCGTACATCCAAATCTGTATAGCATAAACAAACCGGGTAATCAGTTCCATTGCAATAATACTCCAAACGCCCATACCCATAACAGCCATTACAATACTTACGATTCCTCCAGCCACTACAGCAGGGATATGAATAATGGCTAAGGTTTTAAAACGCATTTCCTTGGTTAGGCGAGTCTCTTGTACATAAGAAAAGGCATTGATTATGAATACAAGAGATAATACCTTGGTCAGTTGGGTTAAGATGGATTGATGATAAAAATCAGCGATAAAGGGAGCAGCAAAAAACAGGATGACATATATTATCAGACTCACTATCAGATTAATCCAGAATACCGTGGAATAATCTGCCTCAGTCGTATCTTTTTTCTGGATCAGCGCTTGATTAAATCCTGCAATAACTAAGGCCTGACTGACCTGCATAAAAATGGCCAACATACCTATCAATCCGAATATTTCAGGAGTCAGAATTCTGGCAAGGATGATTGTGACTATAAATGAAACTCCTCTTCCCCCAATATTCTGTAGTAGGGACCAACATACACCGGATATAGTTTGGGTACGTAAAGAAGTCATTTATTTATATTTTTATAGCCTAATATGATGAGGACAGATCATTTATACTGATCATAGCGTATATATAATTTGCTAAATTATAACTATTGATAAAGTGGAAAATATTATATTGTTAAATCAGCGATTTTTTTTAGCGAAAGACAGATTTTAGTCAGGAAATTCATAATAAATTTTAAAATGCTGGTAATCAATTTTTTAACTAAAATGGATAAAAAATATTGGGAAATATGGTTACACGTTTTATCTTTGTGTGCCTTTACCTGATTAATCTGCACTGTTTACGAATTAAAATATGCCGTTTACCGGATATTTATCCCTATTTTAACTGAACGTGTTGTACGAAGATCCGTGAATTAAAAAACAATTTTATTATTTCTATTATCCGGTGAACAAAATGGTGCGCAGATTATTAATTTTCTTTTTCGCTTTTCTCTATTTTTCTCATTCGGGATGGGCTCAGGTGGCCGGTCAACAGGTTCCTGTCAGTGTTCCGATCATTCCAACTCCTCTTAATGCATTACTATACTTACCCTGGGATTATAATATTACGTCAAAGAAGTACCCACTTATCATTGAGACACCTGGGGATGGGGAGAAAGGAAGTGATGTAAATAAGCTATTAAATAATGGTTTGCCTGATGTAATTGAGCAGGGTCATCCTCCTTACTCTGTTAGCAGTAGTGGTGATACCACTTGGTTTATTGTATTAAGTGTTCAGCCGGCATCCGGGTCGGATTTTACCGGTTACGAAATGAATGAATGGTGGAGTACGCTTATTAACAGCTATCATCTTAGGATAGACACAGGCGCCGTGTTTGCGGCGGGATATAGTGCGGGGGGAAACGATGGGCAGGGTTTATATACATTTTCTAATGGAGGTTTTTCCAACGGATGGCATATAAGAGCATTTATAGATATGTCTCCTGGTGTGATTATTTATCCCGGCGGCACATCCCAGTATGCAGACTCCAAGATCTGGTTTTTTCATGGTAAAACTGATCCCGTCACGCTTGATCATGTTGTAACCTCCTATAATGACCTTTCATCAGCTTATCCGGCTGGTCAATCAGGAACCGACTTCAACCTTACTTATTACAATGGAGGACATGGCGGATGGAACACATTTTATACTCCTACATGGAAATTAAGCATTGATTCCACCAGATTCACTGTGAGTAAGCCAGTTGGAAAGAGTATCTATGATTGGTTGATGCAGCATGCAATTACTACATCATCCACTAAACAGCCACCTATTGCCAATGCCGGCGGCAATCAGGCCATTACCTTGCCGGTGGATTCGGTAATGCTGGATGGCAGCGCATCTTTCGATTCAAGCGGTACGATTGTCTCCTATAAATGGTCACTTCAATCAGGCCCTTCCATTTATACCATTGTTAATGCTGACTCTGCCAAAACTGAAGTGAAGGGCTTAGATACGGGAACCTATATTTTTACGCTGACGGTGACGGATGATTCAGGG
>SCQV01000162.1 GCA_004299085.1 Chitinophagaceae bacterium
GTAATTTATATAGCTACCCCCTGGAATCTCCATGTGCCTATTGCCACTTATGCTATGAGCCATGGTAAGCATGTTTGCCTGGAAGTGGGCAACGCTGAATCTATTGATGAGTGCTGGCAATTAGTGAATGCGTCTGAGGATAATAAAAAGCACTGCATATTTCTTGAGAACTGCTGTTATGATTTTTTCGAATTGCTGACATTTAATATGGCAAGGCAAGGTTTTTTTGGGAATATTATCCATGGCGAAGGTGCCTATATACACAATAATGTGGAAAGCCTTTTTGACGTCAATGCACGATATAAATTATGGAGATTAAAAGAAAATGTAAAAGGAAGCGGTAATCTTTATCCGACACACGGGTTAGGACCTATTTGCAAAGTAATGGATGTTAACAGGGGAAATCGGTTGTCACATTTGGTATCCATGAGTGGAAACGACTTTACTATGGAAGGTTTAGAACAGGAATTTTATAAGAAGGATCCGGCTGATTTCAAACAGTTCTTAGATGATAAGTTCAGGGGAAACATGAGCACTTCCATTATTAAGACTGCAAAAGGGCAGACGATCATGCTTCAACATGATGTAAGCTCGCCCAGGGTGTATTCCAGGATTTATTTGATAAGTGGGACTAAAGGGAGTGCATTAAAATATCCTTTACCCGGAAGGGTTACAAACTCTCATGAGAGATGGTTTAATGATCAGGAGATGAAGGATATGGAGGAGAAATATACCTTGCCGATTGTAAAAAGATTAGGCGAGATGGCCAAAGAAGTGGGCGGCCACGGTGGCATGGATTTCTTAATGGATTGGCGTTGGGTTGACTGCCTTCGTAATGGTTTACCCATAGACAATGATGTGTATGATGCGGCGCTTTGGACGTCTATTGGGCCATTGACTAAGTGGTCGGTGGCTAATAACTCAGCACCCATCAATATTCCGGATTTTACAAGGGGAGCATGGAAAGAAAACCTGCCGGTTGATCTTTCGATTGATCACGGTAACCTCACTCCGGTAAAACCAGCATAAACAAGACAATAATATATATCAATTGAAAAACAAATTTTATGAATGTAACTATTAAAAGAAATGCTTCAGAGTTAGGTAAGGCTGCAGGAACTAAAGCGGCAAAAATTATTAAGGAAGCTATTGATGAAAAAGGCAGCGCTGCTGTAATTTTGGCCACAGGTTCCAGCCAATTTGAAACTTTAAGGACTCTGACAGAGGACAAAGCAATCGCATGGGATAAAGTAACTATGTTTCATCTTGATGAATATATCGGATTACCTATTACCCATAAAGCGAGTTTCCGCAAATATCTTATGGAACGGTTCATCAGTAAAGTCTCGCCGTTGAAGGCAGTTCATTTGATTAACGGCGAAAATGATCCGCAAGCTGAATGTAAGCGTTTATCTGAATTGATTACCTCTCAATCTATTGATGCGGCACTTGTGGGAATTGGGGAAAACGGACATCTTGCATTCAATGATCCCCCGGCTGACTTTGTAACGGAAGCACCTTACATCATTGCAAATTTGGATCATAC